>JAQWCI010000053.1 GCA_028706005.1 Lachnospiraceae bacterium | reverse complement strand
ACAGGGACAGGCTGGTCCTCAGCCGGGACCTGAAGCAGGTCAGGGAAATCAGCAGAGCGCAGGACCTGAGCAGGACAATGGTCAGGCAGGAAAAGGACCGGACGATGTTGTTGATGGCGACTACAGAGAGGTCTGATGGACTTAACAGTATCAAGGCTATAAATATGTAAACAGCCCAGGCTGCAGACAGGCAAAGACCTGTAATGCGGCCTGGGTTTTAGCAGTATATACAAGATGAGGAGATTTAGGCATTATGGCAGAACAGAAACGTGATTATTATGAGGTCCTCGGAGTTGATAAGAATGCATCAGCCGATGATATCAAGAAGGCATATCGTGTACTTGCCAAGAAATATCACCCGGATATGAACCCCGGAGATAAGGCTGCCGCAGACAAATTCAAAGAAGCATCAGAAGCTTACGCGGTGCTGAGTGATACAGAAAAACGCAAGCAATATGATCAGTTCGGTCATGCGGCATTCGACGGCAACGGCGGATTCGGATCAGGCGGCTTTGATTTTAACAGCGCGGACTTCAGTGATATATTTGGTGATATTTTCGGGGATATATTCGGCGGAGGACGCACATCGAGAGGCGCTTCAGGGAGCAGTCCCATGAAGGGATCAAATGTCCGCACCAGTGTGCACATCAGCTTCAAGGAAGCAATTTTCGGCTGTGATAAAGATATTACGATGAATCTTAAGGACTCATGTCCCACATGTAACGGGACGGGAGCAAGACCTGGAACTTCGCCTCAGACATGCCCGAAATGCGGAGGTAAAGGTCAGGTAGTGTATACGCAGCAGTCATTCTTCGGCACAGTGAGAAATGTACAGCCATGCCCTGACTGCGGCGGGACAGGTAAGATAATAAAAGAGAAATGCCCGGATTGCGGCGGCAGCGGGTATAAGACGAGCAGAAAGACAATAAGAGTCTCCATACCGGCAGGAATTGATAACGGTATGAGCGTCAGGATAAGGGAAAAGGGCGAGCCGGGAGCCAACGGAGGACCGAGAGGCGATCTCCTTGTGGAAGTACTTGTTTCGGCTGATCCCATGTTCGTTCGTCAGGATGAAGACATCTACACAACAGTCAATATTTCATACCCGGTAGCCGTACTTGGCGCACCGATAGTAATAGAGACTGTCGATGGCAAGGTCATTTATGATGTGAAACCCGGGACAAAGACAGATACAAAGGTGAGACTTCGCGGGAAAGGCGCGCCTTCGCTCAGGAACAGCAATGTCCGCGGCGATCAGTATGTGAATCTGGTGGTCGATGTTCCGACCAGGCTTTCCAAAGAAGCAAAGGATCTGCTCAGGCAGTTCGATGAGATCACAGGGAATTCGCTTACAGCAGCGGCTTCAGTAAGTGATCCGGATGGCTCTGATACAGCAGGCGGCAAGAAGAAAAAGAACAAGTTTTTCAAAGCCTGACATATAGACTGACATGGAGGATACAGCCCTTTGAAATGGATGAGATTTAAGCTCCGCACCAATTCTGATGCGGAGGACGTCATAATAAGTTCGATGCAGGATATAGGACTTGAGGGAGCACAGATCGAGGATCACATACCGCTGACCGCTGCTGAGAAGGAGCAGATGTTCGTGGACATCATGCCCGAGGAACAGCCGGATGACGGCACTGCGGTCCTCAGTTTTTATGTGGAAGAAGACGAAGACGGAACCCTTAAGCTTGGGAATGGCAAGACAGGAACCCCTGAGGAAATCAGTATGGGCATGAAAGGCATCATGAGCGACCTCGCCCATTGGGGAACAAATGTCGGGCAATATGTGATATCGGTGGATGAGACAGAGGATATCGACTGGATCAATAACTGGAAACAGTATTTTCACCAATTCAGGATCGACGATATACTCTGCATTCCTTCATGGGAAAAGCCTGAAGAAAAGAGCGGAGAAAAAGAGCCGACACTTGTTTTCCATATTGATCCCGGAACAGCTTTCGGGACTGGAATGCATGAGACCACGCAGCTGTGTGTGCGCGAAATAAGGAAGTACCTGAAGAAGGGCACACAGCTCCTCGATATCGGAACAGGCAGCGGAATACTCGGCATATTGTCATTGATGCTCGGCGCTGAGCATGTAGTCGGGACTGATCTTGATCCGTGCGCGATTCCTGCTGTAAATGATAATCTGAAAGCGAACAATGTCGATCCGTCCAGATTCGAGATGATCCTTGGAAATCTTATAGGTGACCCCAAAGTACAGGCACAGGTCGGCGAGGAAAAGTACGATATAGTTGTAGCCAATATTCTTCCGGTGGTACTCGTGCCGCTCACACCGGCGGCCGTAAGGGCGATGAAACCGGGAGCAGTATACATAACATCAGGAATAATCGACGGTTACGAAGGGCAGGTCGCTGATGCCATGAAGAAGGCAGGTCTTGATATCGTGGACATAACTGATCAGGGCGAATGGCACTGCGTCGTCGGGCGAAAGGCAGTATAGTATGCTCCATATTTTTGCGGACCCGTCCGCGGTACATGGGGATCAACTCACAGTCACCGGGAACGAAGTGAATCATATAAAGAACGTGCTGCGAATGAAGCCGGGGGATGAAATTTCCGTCAGCAGTACTGACAGCGCGGATACGAATGAGTATCGTTACGGGATCGTGGAGATCAGTGATGACGCCGTGGTCTGCAGCCTGCGTTTTGTGAAGGAAGCGGATGTTGAGCTCCCCGTAAAAGTCACACTTTTCCAGGGGCTTCCCAAGGCTGATAAAATGGAGTGGATCATACAGAAATGCGTGGAACTCGGTGTTGCCGAGATCGTTCCTGTAAAGACCGCCCGCTCTGTTGTAAAGCTCGAGCCGGCAAAACAAGTTAAGAAGGTAGAGCGCTGGCAGGCGATAGCGGAATCCGCGGCCGGTCAGTCGAGAAGAAGGATAGTGCCCACCGTCAGAGAGCCGATGAGCATGAAAGAGGCAACGGAATACGCATCGGGTCTTGACGTAAGGATAATACCTTATGAACTCTCGGAGGACGGGAGAAGTACAAGGGAAATATTCGAGAGCGTAAGGCCGGGTGATTCTGTGGCTGTATTTATCGGGCCGGAAGGCGGCTTTGATCCGGCAGAAGTGACGATGTGCACAGAAAAAGGCATAGAGCCTGTGACTCTCGGAAGACGTATCCTTCGCACCGAGACTGCGGGAATGACAGTTTTATCGTGGCTGATATATCTTATGGAGATCAGGAAGGCATAACTAATATATGACAGAGCATTACTTGGATAATTCGGCGACGACCAGGGTGTTTCCTGAAGTTGCCGAGCTCATGAACAGAATTTATCTTGAGGAATATGGCAATCCGTCGAGCATGCATCACAAAGGTGTCGAGGCGGAGAATGAGATAAGAAAGGCGAAGGATACACTCTCCGGGATACTGAAGTGCCAGCCGAAGAATCTTGTTTTTACGTCCTGCGGTTCAGAGTCTGATAATTTTGCACTCATAGGCTGCGCAAGGGCAAATGCAAGGAGCGGCAGGCATCTCATAACGACAAGGATAGAGCATCCGGCTGTTCTTGAGACAATGAAATATCTTGAGAGTGAAGGTTTTGAGGTGACGTATCTTCCTGTTGATGAGATGGGTCTTGTGTCGGCAGAAGAAGTGGCGGACGCTGTACGCGATGATACGATCATAGTCTCGATAATGCACACTAACAATGAAATCGGCGCGGTGGAGCCTATAGCTGAGATAGGGAAAGCGATAAAGGAGAAGAACCCGCACACGCTTTTCCATGTTGATGCGGTACAGGCTTTCGGCAAAGCCGAGATAATCCCGAAGAAAATGCATATAGATCTGCTCGCGGCAAGCGGTCACAAGATTCACAGTCCCAAGGGAGTAGGACTCCTCTATATCGCGGACGGAGTGAAGATCCACAATATAATATTTGGCGGCGGACAGCAGGGCGGACTCAGGTCAGGCACTGAGAATGTGGCAGGGATCGCCGGAATGGCAATGGCAGCAGGGATGCTTTACGGCAATCTTCAGAGCGATACAGATAAGCTATATGCCATGAAGGAACACCTCGTTGATCGTGTGACAAAGCTCAGGGATGTTCATGTGAACGGGCCTCAGGGCAGGGATGGCGCTCCGAATATAATAAGCATTTCCATAAAGGGTGTGCGTGCGGAAGTGCTTCTTCATGCGCTTGAGGAGAAGAAGGTCTATGTTTCGTCAGGGAGCGCGTGCGCTTCAAACCGCCCGCATCTCTCGGAAACGCTGCAGGCGATCGGAACAGGCAGGGATTATATGGACAGCACGATCAGGGTCAGTACATCAGTCATGAACACGATGGAAGACATCGATGCCTGCGCTGACGCACTGAGAGAAGCGGTGCCGATGCTGAGGAAATATTCAAGAACTTAATGCTTTCTGAAAATGGAAGTTCCAGGAAACAAATTATGTTTGCGGAGGATATATATGGTATACCAGTCATTTCTCATAAAGTACGCTGAGATTGGAATTAAGGGCAAGAACAGATATATTTTCGAGGATGCGCTTGTCAATCAGATAAAGATAGCGATGAAAAAGTGCGAGGGAAAGTTCCATGTTTCGCGCTCTTATGGACGTATATTTGTGGACGCTGAGGAAGACTATGATTTTGATGAAGCGGTCAATGCGCTCCAGCATGTTTTCGGTATTGTGGGGATATGCCCGATGAAGGTCGATCCTATCGTGCCTTATGAAGAGCTGGCAAAGACGGCCGTGGAGTTCTTCGGCGAGGAATATCCGGACAGGAACACGACCTTCAAGGTCCACACAAGGAGACTCGACAAGAGCTATCCCATGAATTCCCAGGAAATAAATAATGAGCTCGGAGGAGTGCTGCTTGATGCTTACCCTGAACTAAAGGTGGACGTTCATGATCCGAAGATCACAGTAAATATCGAGATACGTGAACAGATATATATGTATACACATGTGATTCCGGGGCCGGGAGGTCTTCCGGTGGGGAGCGCCGGCAAGGCCATGCTCCTTCTCTCAGGCGGAATCGATTCACCGGTATCAGGCTGGATGATGGCAAAGCGCGGACTTAAGCTGGACGCTGTCTATTACAACGCGCCGCCCTATACAAGCGAGCGTGCGCTTCAGAAAGTCATAGACCTCGCGGGACTCGTGTCTGAATACACAGGCCCCATATACCTTCACAACATCAATTTCACTGAGATACAGCTCTATATTTATGACAAATGTCCTCACGACGAACTGACTATCATAATGCGCCGCTACATGATGAAGATCGCGGAAATGATAGCAAAACGTACAGCCTGCGGCGCGCTTATCACGGGCGAGAGCCTCGGACAGGTTGCATCTCAGACAATGAGATCACTCGAATGCACGAACAGAGTCTGCGAGCTGCCGGTATTCAGGCCGCTCATAGGTTTTGACAAAGAGGAAATTGTTACGATTTCCAAGAAAATAGATACGTATGACACATCAATACAGCCATACGAAGATTGCTGCACGATCTTTGTGGCAAAACATCCTGTCACAAAGCCTGTTCTCAAGGTAATAGAACGTCATGAGCATAATCTGGACGCGGGAATAGAAGAAATGGTGCAGCGAGCCATTGAAACCGACGAAATACTTGTCGTAGATGCAAATGGTTCGAGAGTGTTCAAGAATAGAGAAGACCCGCTGCAGCCCTGGGATTAAACGATGTAAGGTTTCAGAATTGAGAGAACCTCGTCAAGGTTGTCTTCAGCATGGATGTTCAGATCGATCGGCTTGCTGAGATCGAGTGAGAAAATACCCATGATGGATTTGGCATCGATGACGTATCTGCCTGAAACGAGGTCAAAATCATAATCAAACTTTGTAATATCGTTTACAAAGGCCTTTACCTTATCAATAGAATTCAGAGAAATTTTAACGGTCTTCATTATGGAAGTCCCCCTTAATTAAATTTATGGTCATTGCTTATTATACTAGTTTGACGGGGGTGAAAAGTCAATCACGGAACGGAGTAAAACATTGACGAAAATAGCTTTTCATAATCTGGGATGCAAGGTAAACGGCTATGAGACCGATGCGATGATCGAGAGCGTCAGGGAGCATGGCTATACTGTCGTCCCTTTTGAAGAAAAGGCAGACATTTATGTGGTGAACACTTGCACGGTGACGAACATTGCTGACAGAAAGAGCCGCCAGATGCTGCACCGAGCGAAGAAACATAATCCGGAAGCCATAGTCGTTGCTGTCGGCTGTTACGTTGAGACAGATGCCGAAGGCGTTAAGAAAGACCCGGCTGTTGATCTTGCGATCGGAAATGCAGACAAGATAAGGTTCGCGGAGATCCTGGAAGAATTTCTTGCTTTGCATGGGGAGGAACTGCCGACGGATGCAGGCTGCACGGCGGCGCAGACAATGGAGACAGATGCTCCGAAATCGCAGACCGGCCTGTCCGAGCGGGCACGCGCTTTCGTAAAAATACAGGACGGCTGCAATCAGTTCTGTACTTACTGCATCATCCCATATGCGCGTGGGAGAGTCCGGAGCAGGAACGAGGAAGACATCCTTGAGGAAATAAGGAATATTGCGGCAAAGGGCACGAAGGAAGTCGTGATCACAGGCATCCACATCGGCTCGTACGGAGGCGGGAATGAGGCGCTTCTGTCGCTGATACTCAAAGTCTGCGAGATACCGGGAATAGAACGCATAAGGCTGGGATCGCTCGAACCCAGGACTATGACCGAAGATTTCATAAAGGCCATTTCCGGGCAAAACAAGATCTGTCCGCATTTTCACCTCGCCCTTCAGAGCGGGTGCGATGCCACGCTGAAACGAATGAACAGGCACTACACGACAGAGGAATTCATGGAGAGCGTCGATAATCTGCGCAAGTATTATGACAGACCGGCAATCACGACAGATGTGATAGTGGGGTTCCCGGGTGAAACTTCGGCGGAATTCGGCAAGACGCTGGACTTCCTCGAGAAGGTCAATTTCTATGAGATACATGTTTTCAAGTATTCAGTCAGACACGGAACGGTTGCCGCAGGACTGCCGGATCAGGTTCCGGAGGGTCTGAAGGCGAAGCGGAGCGATGATATCCAGAAGATGACGCTCAGGCAGTCAGAAGCGTATCGCCGCTCATTTTACGGAGAACATGTTGAGATCCTCACGGAGGAAACAAAGACAGCCGCTGAGATGAAGCAAAGGACGCAGAACGAGATGTCACCGGTGAAAGCCGGAGAAACAGGAAACAGTAGCTTTGAAGGCGGAAAAGCTGATGGCGGGAGCACACGTTACATCACCGGCCACACGAAACAATATCTTCAATGCGCGATACCGGTGGCGGAGTGTGCAGAATGTTTTGACGGATGTGATGACACGGATGACCATATCCAGGGATTGCTCATAAAAGGAAAACTTGTATCTGAGATCCCCGGGTCGCCGTATCTACTTGTGAATCGTGACGATTTGGGATAAACTTGTGATAATTATGAGGAATATTGATGCTTAAGGCGTGGAGGCTATAGATATGATCGAGAACAGGAACGGAGCAGATGCAGCCGGGGATGATTTCGGCAGCACACAGTATTTTAAGGTAGAGCCTGAGAAGGAATCAGCGGCAAGAAAAGTTTTGTCGATAGTATATGATGCGCTTACGACGAAGGGATATGATCCCGTGAATCAGATCGTCGGGTATATTATGAGCGGAGATCCCACATATATCACAAATTACATGGGCGCGCGCAGCCTCATCATGAAGGTGGAGCGAGACGAACTTGTAGAGGAGATCCTCAAGAGTTACATAAGGAACAACCATTGGGGAGAGCAGAAGTGATCGGTGATGTTTTATGAAGATCATGGGACTTGACTATGGCTCCAAAACAGTCGGAGTTGCGATGAGTGATGAACTGCTTATCACTTCGCAGCCAAAAGAGATTATACGGCGCGATCGTGAGAGTAAGATACGCAAAACTCTTGCGCGCATTGAGGAACTGATTGTACTTAATGATGTCAGAGGCGTAGTAATAGGCCTGCCCGTTAACATGGATGGCTCTGAGGGTGAGCGCGCAAAAGCAGCGCTTGCTTTTAAGGACATGATAGAGCGCAGGACAGGTCTTCGGTGCTATATGTCTGATGAGCGGCTGACGACAGTCGAGGCCGACGAAATCATGGACAGAATGAATATCCGGGTGGATGACCGCAAAACATATGTCGATATGATAGCGGCCAATGTTATTCTGCAGGAATTTATGGAGAATAACCCGGACACAATTGCGGCTATCAAGGCAGGGAACTGACATGGATAAAATTGTTTTCACACCGGAGGGGAACGAAGAGCCGGTTGAATTATATGTTTTGGATCAGACCGTACTTCGCGGGACGACGTATATTCTCGTCACGGAAAGCGAAGAAGGAGACGGAAATGCTCTGATCCTCAAGGACACGGCACCCGAGGGTGCTGACGAGAGCGTTTATGAGATCGTGGATGAAGATACCGAACTCGATGCAGTGTCGGATCTGTTCCGCGATGCACTCGATGACATGGATATCGGTCTCGAGCCCTGAAATGGACGCTTCTCATTTATGAGGAGGAATTTAGGAAATAGTGAGAAAAGAACAAAAGAAGAAGTCCAGACTGCGGATCATTCCGCTTGGTGGTCTGGAAGAGATCGGGATGAACATCACCGCGTTCGAATATGAGGACAGTATAATTGTCGTCGACTGCGGGCTTGCTTTCCCGACGGATGAGATGTTCGGTGTCGATATGGTAATCCCCGACACGACATTTCTGCAGAATAACCTTGATAAGGTCAAGGCTTTCGTGATAACACACGGGCACGAGGATCACATCGGTGCGCTGCCGTATGTCCTGCGCGATGTAAATGTGCCCGTCTATGCAACAAGGCTTACGATGGGCATAATCGAGCACAAGCTCGAAGAGCGCAAGATGCTTGAGGTCACCGAAAGGCATGTCGTGAAGTTCGGCGAGACCGTTGAGCTCGGCAAGTTCAAAGTCGAATTCATCAAAACAAATCACAGCATAGTCGATGCGGCTGCCCTCGCAATCTATTCGCCGGTAGGAGTCGTAGTTCACACAGGAGATTTCAAAGTCGATTACACGCCTGTTTTCGGCGATGCCATTGATCTGCAGCGCTTTGCCGAGCTTGGCAGGGACGGCGTGCTTGCGCTACTCTGCGATTCCACTAACGCGGAACGCCCGGGCTACACAGCTTCAGAGAAGACAGTAGGCAAAACATTTGACATCCTGTTTCAGGAGCACAAGGATACACGTCTTATAATTGCGACGTTCGCGTCCAATGTCGACCGTGTACAGCAGATAATAAACACAGCGTACAAGTACGGGCGCAAGGTCGTTGTTGAAGGCCGCAGCATGGTCAACATCATCGATACCGCCAGAGAGCTCGGATGCATCAGCATACCTGAGAATACGCTGATAGATATTGACAGCTTGAAGAACTACCCGGACAGCAAAACCGTAATTATTACAACGGGTTCTCAGGGCGAGAGTATGGCAGCCCTGTCGAGAATGGCTGAGAATACGCACCGAAAGATCCATATAGGACCCGGTGATACGGTTATTTTCTCATCGAACCCGATACCAGGAAATGAAAAGTCTGTAACAAATGTCATAAACCAGCTGCTCATGAAGGGCGCGGATGTAATATTCCAGGATGTCCATGTCTCCGGACACCCATGTCAGGAAGAAATAAAGCTTATATATACACTTGTTCAGCCTAAGTATGCAGTTCCGGTCCATGGTGAATACAAGCATCTTAAGGCTCATGAGAAAATTGCAAGAGAACTGGGTTATACAAGTGATAATATTTTCCTGCTTCACTCGGGAGACGTCCTTGAACTCGACAGATCATCAGCCCGTGTGAACGGCAGAGTGCAGGTCGGCGAGGTCATGGTCGACGGACTCGGCGTAGGTGATGTCGGAAATGTAGTGTTGCGTGATCGTCAGCATCTTGCAGAAGACGGCGTTGTGCTGGTATCATTTGCGATGGATGGAAGCAGTGGTGAACTTGTCTCCGGACCTGAAGTCACATCACGTGGCTTTGTTTATCTAAAGGAATCAGACCAGCTCATGGATGAGGCACAGGCAATATCAAGAGATGTAATTGACGGCTGCCTTTCCCGCGGAATATCAGACTGGGGCAAGCTGAAGTCGTCTGTCCGTGAGGAACTCAGCGATTATTTCTGGAAGAAGACACAGCGCAGACCTATGATAATACCTATGATACTGGAGACCTGAGGAATAATGTCGGACAGCAGAAGCAGGTACACAAATGAATATTCCGGCGGTGGATACGGCAGGAATCGATCAGGTGATGGCAGAAACCAGGTCAGAAGAAAGAAAAGAGACCGGTTCAGCAGGAAACAATCCATAGTTGACATGGTGGGGAACATTGCCAAGTATGTAGTAATAATACTGCTGATCCTGTTTTTCATTGGAGAGACCAGGAGAATGTACGGGCTGGGCTACAGCATTTTCTGCCCGGAAGCTATGGATGCGTCAGGAGAAGGCAAGACCGTTTCTGTGACTATAACAGATGACATGACGGACTCCTCGATCGCAAAACTTCTGGAAGACGACAAACTTATAGAGAGCAGCCTTGTTTTCAAGGTGCAGCTCAAATTCTCGGAGTATGATGGAAAACTTATGCCGGGCACATACACCCTGAGCAGCGAGATGCTTCCAAATGAAATGATGAAGCTGATGTCCGAGTCATATACAGATGAGGACTCTGCGGCCGCCGCGTCATCCGGCACGGCATCGGCCGGCGCGGCATCTTCAGATGCGGCGTCGTCAGATACGGCGGACACCGGGTCGACTTCCGGGGTGGAATCGACCGGCGCAACTGCCGGGAATGTGGAGCAATAGGATTATCAGTTAGGCTGTTCCTGATGGAACAGCCTTTTTGCTGTCAGACATCAGGAAAGAGAATGGGTATCAGATGAGCGAAGAATATGAAGAAAGGCTTAGTGCATTTATTGATTCAAGAGGCGCCAGGCAGACACCAGCGCTCGCAGGGCTTGAAAGAAAAGCAAGGGCTGACAACGTCCCTGTGATAAGACCGGGGACGCAACGCCTCATCCAGTTCCTGCTTGGCACAACAAAGCCGGCGGCGATTCTTGAAATCGGGACTGCTGTGGGGTATTCTGCCCTTTTTATGCACGAGTACGCACCAAAAGGGTGTAAGATTACGACAATTGAGATCGATGCGAAGCGCGCAGAGGAAGCCAGACGTAATTTCGCGGCGTTCGGTCTGGCACAGGAAGAAGCCGGGGATATTCACCTGATTGAAGGCGATGCGGGCGAAGTCCTGAAAGCTATGAGCGGGAGTTTTGATTTTATATTCATGGATGCGGCGAAGGGGCAGTATATAAACATTCTTCCTGAGGTGATGCACCTTTTGAAAAAAGGCGGAGTACTGCTGACTGATAATGTTCTGCAGGACGGTGAGATGCTGGAGTCAAGGTATGCTGTGACAAGAAGGAACCGCACGATCCACAGGAGGATGCATGAGTATCTTGACGCACTTCTTGATGATGACAGGCTGAGAACAGTGATCCTTGGGACCGGCGACGGCGCGGCGATGAGCGTGAAGATGTAATATACTTGAGAAACAACTTACAGGAGACAATACATGCAGAAAAATGGAAAACCTGAATTACTTGTGCCGGCCGGAAGCCTTGAAGTCCTGAAGACCGCAGTAAATTTCGGCGCTGATGCAGTGTATATCGGAGGCGAGGTGTTCAGCCTCCGTGCCAAAGCGAGAAACTTTTCAGCAGAGGATATGGCTGAGGGCATAAAATATGCGCACGAACATGGCGTCAAAGTACATGTGACTGCAAATATTCTTGCGCACAATGCTGATCTCGCAGGAGCAGATGATTATTTCAGAGAACTGGCAGAACTCGGGCCGGATGCACTTATCATTGCAGATCCGGGAATGTTCGAGAAGGCGGGGCGTCTGTGTCCCGGAATAGACAGGCACATCTCGACGCAGGCGAATAACACAAATTATGAGACTTTTGACTTCTGGTACAGACAGGGCGCTAAAAGAGTAGTCTGCGCCAGGGAACTCAGCCTTGCAGAGATACATGAGATCAGGGAGAAAACGCCGGAGGGCCTTGAGATCGAGGCTTTTGTCCACGGCGCAATGTGCATTTCATATTCTGGCCGCTGCCTTCTGTCGAATTACTTCACGGGGCGGGACGCCAATCACGGCGCCTGCACGCACCCATGCAGATGGAAATACTCAGTTGTGGAAGAGACCAGACCGGGCGAATATTTGCCGGTTTATGAGAATGAGAGAGGCACATTTGTTTTCAATTCCAGGGATCTGTGCATGATCGAGCACGTTCCGGAGCTGGTGGCGGCAGGCATCGACAGCTGGAAGATCGAGGGCCGCATGAAGACTGCGCTCTACGTCGCGACTGTCGCCCGCACATACAGAAAAGCAATCGATGACTATTTCGAGAGTGAAGAAAAGTATCGCAGCAATCTGCCATGGTACCGCGAAGAAATAAGAAAGTGTACCTTCAGGCAGTTCACGACGGGATTTTACTTTGGCAAGCCATCGGAAGAATCAATGGTCTACGACAACAACACTTACAAGCAGGACGCCGTGTATCTGGGAGTCGTCAGAAAAACTGAAGATGGCTCACTTGCCATGTTCGAGCAGAAGAACAAGTTCAGTGTCGGTGATACAATTGAGATCATGAAACCTGACGGACGCGATGTCCCGGCCATTGTCATGTCACTCCGGACGATGGATGGCGGGCAGGTTGAGAGCGCGCCGCACCCGCAGGAGCTGCTGTGGGCAGAGCTCACTGAGCGCGCCGAGGTCGGAGACATCCTGCGAATGGAGTCAGATGAACCGGCAGGCGATTGAAGTTTTCGCAGAAAAAACTTGATATTTATGCTGTTTTGGTACATCTTGTAATACATAATCATATGAGGGCAGCAAGGCCGGGGCAGAAAAGCCCGGCGTGGAGGTAGTATGGACGACAACAGGAATACGGAAACTTCGGGCAGCAATAATATTGAGAGGATTTTCGGAGAGAATGTTTTCTCGCCGAGTACGATGCGGGAGCGCCTGCCAAAACAAGTGTATCAGAAGGTCCGCAAAATAATAGATGAGGGCGGTGAGCTCTCGAGGGGCGATGCCGACGTGGTCGCGAAGGCCATGAAGGATTGGGCAGTCGAAAGGGGCGCGACACATTTCACGCACTGGTTCCAGCCGCTCACGGGAATCACGGCCGAGAAGCATGACGCATTCATCACAGCTCCCGACGAAGACGGTCACACGATGGCAGAGTTTTCAGGCAAAGAGCTTGTAATGGGCGAGCCGGACGCTTCATCATTCCCGTCAGGAGGTCTGCGCTCGACATTTGAGGCGCGCGGCTACACCGCATGGGATCTCACATCACCTGCATTTCTTAAACATTCATCCGCCGGGTACACGCTTTGCATACCAACGGCATTCTGCTCATATACCGGCGAAGCGCTCGACAAGAAGACACCGCTCCTGCGCTCTATGGAAGCACTCAACACGCAGTCTCTGCGGCTGATCCGCCTTTTCGGAGACAAAACATCCAGGAAGGTCACGCCCAGTGTCGGCGCCGAGCAGGAGTATTTCCTTGTTGACAGAGACAAATATCAGAAGCGCCCTGACCTGATTTTCACGGGCCGTACGCTTTTCGGAGCTCCGGCGCCCAAGGGGCA
>JAQWCI010000212.1 GCA_028706005.1 Lachnospiraceae bacterium | reverse complement strand
CTCTTCCGATCTCGCTGCCTTCGCAAGGAGTGTCTGAACGTGAGGTCCATATTTACCGACAATATTTGTGTAATATCTGCGCGCGTCGTCAAGCCACTCTCTGTCAAAATCAAATTCGTCTGCGAAGAGTTTTCCGTCAAGTGCACGGAATGATCCGAATGCATCGGCTGAGAACAGAATTCCATCCGTAGTATCGAACGTCACCATTGCTTCAGGCCAGTGGACCATTGGCGCATATATAAATGTTACGGTGTGTTTGCCAAAACACCTTGTGTCGCCTTCCTGTACAGTCTCCAGGTTGTCATTCACCGGAAAACTGAACTGGTGCATCATCTGCACCGCCTTTGGTGTTGTGATAACCTTTACTTCAGGCCATCGCAGCATTATCTCTTCTATGGAAGCCGCATGATCAGGTTCCATATGGTTGATCACAAGATAATCAAGTTTTCTGTCTCCGAGTATTGCCTTAACATTTTCCAGGAGCTGTCTCGCCCCGGACCAGTCCACTGTATCAAAGAGCGCCGTCTTCTTATCCATTAGAAGATAAGAATTATAAGAAACTCCATGATATATGGGATGTATATTTTCAAACAGAGCCAGTCTGTGATCATTGGCACCGACCCAATAAAGATCATCTGTAATTTTCCTGCTGGTATACATAGTCAGCCTCCTTATCAAACTGTTATTTCAATGAAATTCTCTGCCGGTTCTCCGCAGTCAGGGCATGTCCAGCCTTCCGGAAGATCTTTGAATTCTGTGCCTGGCTTCACTTCATTTTCTTCATCTCCGACAAGCGGATCATACTCGTATCCGCATCCGTTGCAGATATGGATTTTCCTTGGAGCTGCTGTCTGCTTCGGAGCCTGTCTCTTCATCTTCACCATAGGCGGCGCCGGTTTCTTCTCTTGTGTACCAAGTGCCTTCGTAAGGAGCGGAAGGATTTCATTGACATCTCCCACGATACCGTAATCACAGTGCCTGAATATCTTTGCCTTCGGGTCAATGTTTATTGCCACCACTACAGATGCTTCCTTTATTCCCTTCAGGTGCTGCGATGCACCTGAAATGCCGCATGCGATATAGAGGTTGCCTTTAAATTTCTGTCCGGACATTCCTACATAACGGTCGATAGGAACATATTTGAGTGTTTCCGCAACCGGTCTTGAAGATCCTATTGCTGCGCCTGCTGCCGCTGCAAGATCTTCGATAAGTTTCATGTTCTGCCTGCTGCCGATTCCCTGTCCTGCACTTACGACTCGCTCTGCCTTCACTATCGGCGTGTCAGCAGGAATTCCCACTGTGAAATCAAAGCCATCTTTCGCCAGGTTCTCAACGAGCTGTGTTACCCTCTCATCGGCCGTTCCGTCGTTAAATATCATTTTCTTTCTGATGTCAGGCGCCGGTGCCGAAGGTTTTGCCGCAGATGTGTCCTTTGCTGCTTTCCCCAGTATATGTGCCGCTATGACAACTCTCTGGATTTCATTCGTGCCTTCATAGATAGTGGTTATCTTGGCATCCCTGTAGAATCTCTCGACTTCCATGCCCTTGAGATAGCCGCTCCCGCCGAATATCTGAAGTGCATCATTTGTGACTTCAAGTGCTATATCGGACGCATATTGTTTTGCCATCGCAGCTTCCATTCCGTACGAAGCGTGGACCTGTTTGAGCTCAGCCGCGCTGTATACAAGGAGACGCGCCGCGCGCAGTTTTGTCGCCATGTCAGCGATCTTGAACTGTATGCTCTGAAGCTGGCAGATCGGTTTGCCAAACTGAACCCTTTCCTTCGAATACTCGACTGCTGCCTCATAAGCGCCCTGAGCAATTCCGAGAGCCTGTGATGCGATGCCGATACGTCCACCATCAAGCGTTGCCATAGCGATCTTGAAGCCCTTGCCCTCTTCGCTCAGAAGATTCTCCGCCGGCACGATCACATTGTTAAAATTCAGCTGGCATGTCGCCGATGAACGGATGCCCATCTTGTCGTAGTGCTCCTCAAATGTGAAGCCTTCCCAGCCCTTTTCCACTATGAATGCCGAGATTCCTCTGGTTCCTGTTCCTGGCGTTGTGACAGCAAATATAACGTATGTATCGGCTTCTCCGCCGTTAGTGATAAAAATCTTCTCACCATTCAGAACATAATGATCGCCCTCGCGGACAGCTGTTGTCTCCGTGCCACCTGCATCGGAACCGGCATTGGGCTCAGTCAGTCCGAAAGCCGCAAGCTTCTCGCCCTTGCAGAGCGGGATCAGATATTTCTGTTTCTGTGCTTCATTTCCGAATGCATATATCGGCCATGTGCCAAGAGATGTGTGCGCGGAGAGAATAACTCCGACACCGCCGTCAACCCGCGAAAGCTCCTCAACAGCAATCGCATAGCTGAGCGCATCTGCTCCGGCGCCGCCATATTCCTTTTCAAACGGAAGTCCCATTATTCCGAGCTCACCCATCTTCTTTACCACTTCTGCCGGGAATTGGTTCTCCTTGTCCAGCATGAATGCGATAGGTTTTACTTCTGTCTCTGCGAAGTTCCTGACTTTCTCCCGCAGTTCTTCATGTTCCTTTGTTGTCTGATACAGCATGATCCTTTCCTCCTTCTGTTATTGATCTTGTATTAGTCTTTTGTGGCAAAAAGTTTCTTAAGTGTATTTCTTTTCAGTTCTTCATCAAGTTTGTTCTGGATACGCACGAACTCAGCATGGACGCCGCACTCGCAATCAGTATTATTGGGGCACTCATATCCCTGTCTCAGGCATTCAGTGACCATTGTGCAGTCACAGGTTTTGCCGTCATTACCACTGCGATAATCAAGTGCATGGAAAACATCATATAATGTCAGTTTTTCCGCGTTGCTCCCCAAAGTGTATCCGCCGTTTTTCCCCCTGGAGCTGTTTACTATTCCTGCAAGAGTCAGCTGCTTCATGATCTTGTATGTGATCGGGACCTGCATGTTTTCTCTCCCGGTAATCTGCTCAGAAGTGAGCTTTTCCCCTGAAAACAATGCCCTCATTATGCGCACTGCATAGTCCATCTCTCTTGTCACAAGCATATTTGTCACCCTGCCGGAATTGTTATCTTTTCAGTTGTAAACTGTACTATTTTTGTCTAATTTAAGGATATCACAATCCCGCAAAAAGACAACACTATTATGAAATTTGCTTCATAAATGATGTTATAAAAAACCGTATAGTAATGCAGCACCGAGATCCTGCTCTTGATTTAGTGCTGCAGGCCTCTCAGAAGTGAAATTTCTCCCGCATAATCCTCAGTCTTATCCTGAGGGGTCTCAAGAATAAACGGC
>JAQWCI010000211.1 GCA_028706005.1 Lachnospiraceae bacterium | reverse complement strand
TTACAACGGAGGACGAAGAACAAAGCGATAAGAGGAACGGCTATGGTGCCGATCTGACCCACAAGGAAGGAAAAACTGAAGGATGATTCGTCTTTCCCTGCCGCGATTCCGACAAGTTTGCGCACATTGAGCCAGATGAGTACAAGGAGCGCCGCTGCAATTGAAAAGATGAAACGGCGGAACAGGTCGTGTGCCTTATATACTGCGGTCACATGGCTTAGCAGTGAGTTAGTATAGACAGGCATTTTCAACATGCGGAAATACTGAGTGTTGCGGTTCATTGTAGCCATGGCGTCAGAACTGTATTCCACGCTGTCTATGAGTTTGCTGTTTGCGGTGTCGTAGACAAAAATGTCAAGCCCGTCATTTTCATGGTCACCGCTGTAGTCGATGTCGTCAAATTTGATAACGGCATCACCTGAACCGGAGCCTTTGCTCACCACATAAAGGTCATGCCCTGACACTGGTATGTCACATGATATCACAGGTGCCGCGCCGGTAGCCTGCACAGTACTGTTATCAATTGAAGCGTCATCAGATGTTTTGAGGATATCTCCTCCGTTGATTTCGCCAAGGACTTCACCGTTCTGCCAGACTCCGATCCAGCCGCTCCCGTTTGTCACATCAGCGGGAGTTGTGGAAAAGCCCATGCTGCCCATTATTGTTTTTATTTCATCGGACATCGTTTCAGCGCCGGCGTTGCTGAGGGAGAAGACTACAAGATAACCCTGCTGCTGATAGTAGTCCAGCATATCAGGAACAGTTTTGCCTACAAAATAGGAGTTGTCAGGAAAAGAGATGCGCATGCTGTCAGACTGCTCAGTGTCTATGCGCTCTATGGTGCGGCCGCTCGCCTGGACATCAAAATAAGCATTCGAGGTGTCGGCACTCGGGACAAGTTCGGTGATTGAGGACAGGTCATGAGGAATAGTTATTATAGTCTGAGGGTAGCTGACAGAATTGGATGTGGATTTCTTCTTGCTGCCGTTCGAGAGTTTGTACTGAGCTGAGTAGACCTGTGCTTTTGAAGTGGTCCCATACCAGTCAGTCACAGTCTCATCTGTAATGCCAATTCGAAGAGAGTGGACTTCCGGAGCCCAGGCACAGGCAAGAGAGAAAATTATAAGCACAGCGAATATCGTATTTATGCAAAAACCAACACCATGCTTACCTTTCTTTATGGGAACAGTTTTTGCAGGCACTGCCCTAGATACTTCATCGGCTTTTTTCTTATTCTTTTTTAAACTACGCATATTCAATTTATTTCTGACCTCAGAAATTTCTGTTATTGTTTTTCTGTGCGGATGCTGATCATGTAGAAAGGAACAGATGCGAGCTGCATTATCACGGAGACGACCACCAGAAGAACAGGGTTAACGTCGTAGAGCGCGCCGAGCGCCCAGCTCCCGAGGAACCATGCTACACCGAAACCTGTCTCGAAGATACCGAAACCTGTGCTCCTCATGTTCTTTGGGACGATGCCGCTGACTGCCGCTTTCATGATGCTCTCCTGAGCGCCCATACCAATGCCCCAGAGGATAATTCCGATGACTATCATGGCGGGTGATGATGAAAGGAAGATGCAGCATGAGAACAGAGCACTGCAAAGTGTCGAGATTATCAGGGCTTTTAGACCGATCTTATCAAAGAGCCAGCCGAAGAAAAGTGCGGCAAATGCATCGACGGCCATTGCGCCGGCATAGAGAAGACTAAGTGTGGAATCCGGGAAAATTTTAAGATTTGCGACGTGAAGAGTGATTATTGTGAAATCAACAAAGCCGAACGCGAAGAGGCAAATGGCGATCATATAGAAAACAAATGACTTACGGAACACGAACTTTTCATCTTTTTCAGGTGTCTTGTCAAATGTCTCGGGGTGAGGGTACCTGTGCCTGGAGACGAGAACAAGGATTACGGTGATCGCTGCTGGAATTCCGAGGATAGCAAAACACAGACGATACGTGGAGATAAGGCTGCTCGTCCCTTTTACGAGTGAAATGATAAAGAGCATGACTGGCCCGAGAAAGGCTCCGAGCTGATCAAGAAATTCCTGATATGCAAAACCTTTGCCCTGCCCCACTTCACTTGCGGCAAAACTTACGAGAGTGTTCTTGGCGGGTTTCTTTACGGCTTTGCCGACCCGCTCCATAATGACCAGCATGCAGGCTATTACATAGCCATGTTCAGGAACGAGAGCAAGGAGCGGTATCGCTGCGACCTGCACAGTATAACCGACGATGATGAGCGTCCAGTATTGTTTTGTTTTGTCTGCAATCCGGCCGGAGAGCAGTCGAAGAGAATATCCGCAGAGCTCGCCAAAACCTGAGACGAAACCGATAGTCGCGGCAGAAGCACCGGTCAGACTTAAGAATTCGCCGAGGATGCTGCGCGCTCCCTCATGCGTCATATCTGAGAACATCGCTACGATGCCCATGAGGAAAATGAAGGAAAGTGCGCCGGAAATATTCTTTCCGTCGAAATGCTTCTTGGCAGTTTGACTATTCTGTTCGTGCTTCTGCAAATTCTCCATGATTTTATGCGACCTTTTTCTATATGATATACGAACAATTCTCCAGACATTCGGAATTCGCTGATTCCTCATGTCTGACCTTGAAACCCCTATATCATCACATTATAGCCATTTATGAGGAAGATCATGTTCACCAAAATCACGCATGTGTCGCAAATTCTTCTTTGATTTCGTTAAGCCAGCCGGCAGCTTCCCCAAGACCCTTTTCAGAAAACTCGAACTCATGACTTGTTTTGGCTGTTTCAGGAGTGCTTGCAAAGTTCATCGGTTCCGGCCAGACTGTAGCCAGCAGGACGCCGTCTGCGCGCTCTTCGGGCGTGTCGAAATGAACGTTTTTGAGTGGACTTCTGGCGACACGGAAACGCATGCCGTCACAGCTTCCGAAATATGCTTCGCCGTATTCATAGTGTGTGATAGAAAAAAGTTCTTTGGGATCAATACTCATAACTGAATTTCCTTTCCGGCACGTGAAATGCAGCCAACAACATTTATTTTAGCATAAGACAGACGAACCGCAATCCAAACGACATATGAATGTGATAAACTTAAGCAAATGTTATCTGAATGAAATCGGAGGCCCGGGACCTTAATATGTTTGAAAAAGTTGTATATGGAGCGACTGCTGAAGGGAGCATCTCTGACGATGTGGCATCGCTGACTAAACAGGGAGTTGAGGACACGCAGCAGGGGGTAAGTGTGTTCTCGGGTGTTCTTGGACAGATAATAAAGTACGCTATACGCATAGGAATAGCGCTGCTGATATTCTTCATA
>JAQWCI010000052.1 GCA_028706005.1 Lachnospiraceae bacterium | reverse complement strand
CATTCCTTGGGATCCCCGGGGCCGTTCGACAGCATTATTCCATCGGCATCGGCGGCAAGGATCTCAGAAGCCTTTGTTCCTGCAGGATATACTGTAACGTTGCAGCCTCTTGATGAAAGGCATCTTGCAATGTTCTTTTTTGTTCCAAGATCGAGAAGTGCGATCTCAAGATGGCGCGTTGATGATGTGTTTTTGCCGTCATCCGTGGCTTCCGCGCTTGTTTTGACTATTCCGGTCAATTCGTGTACCAGGCTTGGTTTCTTCTCGTGAGTGATCTTTCCGTCCTCATCCGGCACATTGTATGACTCAGAGTCAAAGACGGCGCTCCCTGAGACAGGGCCGTTCTCATCAAGTGAATCGACGCCCCTGACTTCATATTTATCAGAGCATGTGACTTTCTCTACTACCTTGCCACATGTATAGGCCCTGAGCTTTGGCATTATCTCATCGATGCTGTAGTTCTCATTCGATGTTATGCACCCGTTCATAGTGCCCTTTTCACGGAGGATCCTTGTGAGCTTTCTCGTGTCGATTCCCTCGATCCCCGGAAGATCATAAGTGTCCATGAATTTCCCGAGCGACATATCTGATCTGAAATTGCTGGGCACTCTGGCCAGTTCTCTCACTATCAGAGCGTCCGGCCATGGTCTGCCTGATTCCAAGTCATCCATACATACGCCATAGTTTCCTATAAGTGGATATGTCATACATACAGCCTGTCCCGCGTATGAAGGGTCTGTAAGTACTTCTGTATAGCCGGCCATCGTTGTATTGAATACGATTTCGCTTATCACATCGCGGTCAGCACCGATTCTTCTGCCCGGAAATACAGTGCCGTCCTCAAGTATCAGAAATGCTTTCATTCATGCCTCCGTAACTTATTTTTACAGGAAATAACGAACTCCGCTTTCAAATATCTTCATATCCTGTCTGCCGACTATGTTGATGGCGACTCCGTCGCCTCTTCTCTCGCTGTGGCACATCTTTCCGAGCACTCTCCCGTCAGGTGATGTTATTCCTTCTATCGCGTGGAACGAACCGTTGAAATTCCATTCCTCATCCATGCTGACATTGCCTTCCGGGTCGCAGTACTGAGTCGCGACCTGTCCTGCTGCAAAGAGCTCTTTTATTGTATCTTCAGGTGCGACAAAACGTCCTTCACCGTGGGATGCAGGGTTAACATAGACACCTCCGAGATCGGCTTCCTGAAGCCATGGGCTCAGATTTGAAACTGTCCTGATATAAGCCTCTCTTGAAATGTGCCTGCCTATTGTATTGAATGTGAGCGTCGGGGATTCCTGCGTCTGCGCGTCTGTTATCTTTCCAAATGGTACAAGTCCGAGTTTTATCAGAGCCTGGAAACCATTGCAGATGCCGAGCGCCAGTCCATCGCGCTCTCCGAGAAGCTCATCCACAGCTTCGCGGATCCTGGCATTTCGGAAAGCTGTAGCAAAGAACTTGGCTGAGCCGTCCGGTTCATCGCCGGCAGAGAACCCGCCGGGGAACATTATTATCTGTGACTTCTCAATACCGTCGCGGAAAGCGTCTACCGATCCGCGTATATCCTCGGCGTTCAGGTTCACAAATACCTTTGTGATCGTCTTTGCCCCTGCTCTCTCAAATGAAGCAGCTGCATCGTACTCACAGTTCGTTCCAGGAAAAACAGGGATGAACACTGTGGGCTGGGCGATCTTGTGTGAACATACTACAACGCCGTTGTATCTGCCGGGATCATCAGCATCAGGTCTCTTCTCAGCGTCATAAAGCGGTGATGCCACTTCTTCGTCATTTTCCTTTACATAAGTCGGGAAAACTCTCTCGAGAGGTTTCTGCCATGCTGACAGTGCATCTTTCAGTGAGACCTCTGTCTCGCCGTATGCAAATGCCGGTCCTTCATTCTCAGAACGTCCTGTCGTTGTACCGACAATTCTGTAATCACCGCACTCCCAGTCAAGTTCCTCGAGCGCATCAGCGTCATCAGGGGCCATCTCAGCGATTATATTACCTATGCCGTTCGCAAAGAGATCCTTAACCTCAAGTCTGCTGTCAAAACGCACTCCATAATGATTACCAAATGCCATCTGAGCCGCAGCCGCTGCAATACCGCTGCATTCGACTGCATGTGCGGACAGTATTAAGTCGTCATGAATGAGCGATGTGATTCTTTCATAGAGATTGAGTACATCGCTGTATACAGGAATATCATAATCATCTTTGTTAATTCTGAATTCTACGAGGACATTGCCCTCAGCCTTTATGTCGTTTGTAATGATGTCATCCTGACCTGCAACATCGACCGCAAAGGAAACAAGTGTGGGCGGGACATCGATATCATTGAATGTTCCGGACATTGAATCTTTGCCGCCTATAGCGGCCAATCCGTAACCTATCTGGGCATCATACGCTCCGAGCAGTGCCGCAAAAGGCTGGCTCCAGCGCTTCGGATCCTCACTCATCCTGCGGAAGTATTCCTGGAATGTGAGATGTATCTTTTCTGTGCTTCCGCCAAATGCCACTATCTTGGCTACTGACTCTGTTACAGCGTAAATTGCTCCGTGGTAGGGGCTCCATGATGACAGATAAGGATCAAAACCATAACTCATCATAGTCACTGTATCAGATGTGCCGTGAAGTATAGGAAGTTTTGCGACCATTGTCTGAGTCTGTGTCCTCTGATACTTGCCGCCGTAAGGCATATCAACTGATCCGGCACCTATGGATGAGTCGAACATCTCGACCAGTCCCTTCTGCGAGCAGGTATTCAGATCAGAAAGCTGTGAAATGAAAGCTCCCGGGAAGTCCTCTTCGTTCTTCTCAAGTTTTGCCGCAACAGCACCGCAGGCGATCTTCTCAAGATAATTGTCTTCTTCAGAAGGTGTTTCGACCTCGACTGAGCACTCCTGATGGGCGCCGTTCGTATCGAGGAATCTGCGTGAAATATTGACTATATCCTTGTCTCTCCATGTAAGGACGAGATCCGGGTTCTTAGTTACAACAGCAAGGGGCGTAGCTTCGAGGTTCTCTTCCTCTGCATACCCGAGGAACTGTTCTTTATCTTCAGGCGCAACAACAACTGCCATTCTCTCCTGTGACTCTGAGATGGCAAGTTCTGTTCCGTCAAGTCCTTCATACTTCTTTGGCACAAGGTCAAGATTGACTTTGAGTCCGTCTGCAAGCTCTCCTATTGCTACGGATACGCCGCCGGCTCCGAAATCATTACACTTCTTTATCATGTGTGCGACTTCAGGTCTTCTGAAAAGTCTCTGCAACTTGCGCTCTGTCGGAGCATTACCTTTCTGGACCTCAGCTCCGCATGTTGCAAGAGATTTTGAGTTATGTGCCTTGGATGCGCCTGTCGCGCCTCCTATGCCGTCGCGCCCTGTTCTTCCGCCGAGAAGAATGATTATATCTCCCGGGTCAGAGCTCAGACGCTCAACGCTGCTGCGGGGTGCGGCTCCCATTACTGCGCCGATCTCCATTCGTTTTGCCACATAATTCGGATGATATATCTCTCTGACATGACCTGTCGCAAGGCCTATCTGATTTCCATAGCTTGAATAGCCCTGAGCTGCTCCGCGAACAAGTTTCTTCTGCGGAAGTTTGCCCGCCAGTGTCTCGGATACCGGAACTGTCGGATCTGCGGCACCTGTGACACGCATTGCCTGATAAACATAGCCTCTGCCCGAGAGCGGATCCCTTATTGCTCCGCCGAGGCATGTGGCAGCGCCACCGAACGGCTCGATCTCAGTCGGGTGATTATGTGTCTCGTTCTTGAAGAAAACAAGCCATTCCTCAGTCTCAGGTCCGTTGCCATAATCTGTCTCGACAGGAACTATGACTGTGCAGGCATTGTTCTCCTCGGATTTCTCCATATCGTTAAGTTTTCCGTCAGCCCTCAGTTTCTTCATTCCCATGAGAGCTATGTCCATCAGACAGACATATTTCTCCGGGCGATCCTTATAAAGCTCAGCGAACGTATCGCGGTAACTCCTGTATGTGAGCTCCATCGGTGTCGCGTAATAACCCTCGTCAAAACTGACGTCCTTAAGCTCGGTTGCAAATGTCGTATGACGGCAGTGATCTGACCAGTATGTGTCCAGTACTCTCACTTCAGTGATCGTTGGATCGCGGCGAACCTTTCCGTCAAAACTCCCGTCAAAATATTGTCTTATGTATTTGAAATCTTCATATGTCATCGCAAGTCCGAGCGAATCATAAAGTTCCCTGAATTCGTTCTCCGGCATCATGATGAAACCTTCCATCACAGCGACATCATCAGGCACCGGGTGTTTGATCTCAAGAGTCTCCGGTTTTTCCAGTCCCGTTTCTCTAGAATCTACCGGGTTGATGCAATATCCTTTTATTCTCTCCATCTCTTCATCAGAGACAGTGCCTTCGAGGATATATGTTTTGGCTGTGATAATTGTAGGATTTTCCGTCGGATCTATGAACTGTATGCACTGAACTGCTGAGTCAGCCCTCTGATCGAACTGCCCCGGGACAGGCTCCACCGAGAAAACACGTGCTCCGGCAGGAATCTCGATTGTCTCTCTGTACATGACATCGACCGGCGGTTCCGAAAAAACAGTCCTGCAGGCTGTCTCGAATACTTCATCCGAAATATTCTCCACATCGTATCTGATCATGATACGGACATTGCGGATCCCGGTCACTCCCAGGAAGTTCTTGATCTCGTCCCTCAACTGATCTGCTGCTACTGCATAAGGTGTTTTCTTCTCAACATAGATGCGTCTGACGTTCATATCAGGTTTTCTCTCTCCTTGTAGGTTGGTTAGATGTGTTGTCGGTCCCGCGGTCTGCCCGCTTTGACTGGAATTATAACAACAAGCTTATTAAAAGTACAGTTATGATTAAGCTGCACTCAGGTCCTCTTCGCAAAAACAGGGCTGCCGCAAATTGCGACAGCCCCGCTGTTGAGCAGAGGAAGAGGGACTCGAACCCCCATGAGCGGTTTTGGAGACCGCAATACTAGCCATTGTATGATTCCTCTATATATGTCCGTCGTTTTCTCGGCTGACTTCATGGATTATAGCATAGCAATACTCCCGATTCAAGGACAAAATAGTATGCTACCTCTTCTTCATCCTGAGCGGGCGGAAGATGGTAGCACTTCCCAGCCACGACACGAACCTGCCTGTAAGCGCTCCGATAAGAGCCCCGCCACTGTCTATAAGAACATCACGGCCACTGGCAGTCCTGCCGGCAGAATAGAGCTGGTGATACTCATCAGTACAGGCATATGCCGCACATATTCCCACCGTAACAACAATGAGCGGAAATCCCCGCAGCCCATAGACATAAAGCGGTATTGAAAGGGTGATGGCGAGCAGACAGTATTCTGCCATATGTGCGGCCTTCCTCACATATCTTTCAAGCCTCCAGGTGTATATGCTGATCTGGCCTTCGTCCCAGCCCTTCTCAAAACGTTCATTGTATTCCACCACGATCCTTCGTGTAACTGTCAGGCTCTCTTCCGTACTCTGTATTCCATTGTCAGCAGAAAAACTGAAGATCATGCATGCCACGAGGATCGCCGGCACAAATGACAGCGGCTTCAGGAGCAGTCTCAATGTTTTTTTGATGAACAGCCAAATATATTTCATATCAGAATAAACAAGACTTTCCGGAAGGCGTTACGCTCACGCCTGTCCTTTTGATAGTTTTCTGTAATGTGCGAACATATACTGCTGATAGACTCCGTTATACGGACGATATGATTCAATCGGATACCCGTCAGGATATTTGCCGGCAAGAATGCGCTTCACCCATACATCAATTGGAAACGCATCGAGATGATGCAGTCCGAAAAGTGACATGCAGTTCGCGACCTTGGGCCCCACGCCATAAATCTGACACAGCCCCTTTATTGTACCGGCTTCTGACACATCAGAGGCAGATTTATCAGCACATGTCATTTTTGCAAGATCAATGCTCCCGTCCAGCACGCCCTCCGCCGTCCTTCTGACATAAGGCTCACGGTATCCGAGCCTGCACCTGCCAAGCGCTTCACCGCTCATCGCAGCTATCTGCCAAGGCTCCGGGAATGAATAATATGTTACGCCCCTTGTATCAACAAGCTCTGTTCCGGCTTCACTCGAAAGAAGTTCTATGGATCTTCTTATGATCGGAATATTCCGGTTCTGGGAAATTATAAAACTGATGAGAGTCTCAAAAGGATTCTGTCGCAATATCCTTATTCCCTGTTCATCCATGCATGATTCGTATAGAAAAGGATCCCTGTTCCTGTCTACTTTTCCACGGATCATCCGATAAGAAGTATCGAGATCAAGGTACCTGTGCCAGTACGATTCAAATTCCGTGCTGTCGCACGAAACGTCAAAACATGATTCACCCTCATGTTTTATGTAGATACAACGGTCACCTGATATTACACGCCATGCTCCGTCTTCTGCTTCATTCCAGCGGAAACACTGACCGCTTTCAGCAATCTTTCGAAGATCGCAGTCATCACTTATTTCTATTCTCATTTTCCCCTCATTTATAAATGCTCTATGCTCCGATACTGCCCGCTGAAGCCTCGAGTCTTTCTTTTGCCTGTCTCATGGCATCGACGTCCTGTGCTGTCACCTTGTCCGCACGGAATTTCGAAGTCAGACGTTCAAGCTCGCTGACATCTTTTTTGATCTCCCTGTATTTCGCCTTATCCATTTGTTTTTTCTGCTCTTTAAGTCTGTTGTCAGTATCCAGGATCAGCCTGCGGCACTCATCAGTCAGTGCAAGCCCGTCTTTTCTGATGCCGTCTGTAGCGCTGTACATCTCGGCATCTCTCCTTGCCTGTTCTATCTCTGTATCAGACATGCGGTCACTTGCTGTGATCGTTACCGACTGCATCTTACCTGTAGTCAGATCCTGCGCGGATACTTTGAGTATACCATTCGCGTCTATATCAAAAGTCACATTTATCCTCGGCATACCGCTGTTGCTCCTGCGAATGCCGTGCATCATGAACTTGCCTATTGTTTTGTTGTCGTGCGCCATTGGTCTTTCACCCTGCAGGACATTGACTTCTATTGTAGTCTGCATGGGTGAGGCTGTAGTGAATTCCTTTGTGTATTTGAAGGGAATCGTGGTATTGCGCTCTATGAGCCTCGTGGCTACTCCGCCCATAGTCTCAATTGAAAGGCTGAGCGGGGTCACATCAAACAGCATGAGGCTCTGCCCTGTTCCTCTTGAAATCAGTGCATTCCCGGTGAGCGTGCTCCCAAGGATCGCCGCGCCCATCGCAACGCACTCATCCGGATTGATGTTCTGAGACGGTTCTTTACCTGTAAGCTTTTTTACTTTGTCCTTAACAGCAGGAACTCTTGTTGACCCGCCTACCAGAAGCACCATATCAAGTTTTGACGCTGATATGCCTGCATCTGCAAGGGCGTTGACGACCGGAGCTTCTGTCCTGCCTATCAGGTCACCAATGAGTTCATTCAGCTTATCCCTGGTAAGAGTCAGGTCGAGGTGGAGAGGGCCTGACCTGTCTTTTGCAATATAAGGAAGATTTATCTGGGCTGTCGTCGCTGATGAGAGTTCCTTCTTGGCCTGTTCGGCCGCTTCGCGTATTCTCTGGCGGGCCGCAAAATCTTTTCGCAGGTCAATACGATGCTCCTGTCTGAATTGTTCCGCTATCCAGTCGGCTATCCTCTCATCAAAATCATCTCCGCCGAGATGGTTGTCACCTGATGTGGCCATGACCTCAATTATTCCGTCAGCAATATCAATTATTGAAACATCAAATGTTCCTCCGCCGAGATCGAATACCATTACTTTCTTTGAGTCCCCGTGGTCAAGTCCATATGACATTGCCGCACTTGTCGGTTCATTTATTATACGGAGCACATTCAGCCCGGCTATAGCGCCTGCATCCTTTGTTGCCTGCCTCTGCGTATCATTGAAGTAAGCCGGGACCGTGATGACCGCGTCGTTAACTGTCTGTCCGAGATACTTCTCGGCATCCTGCTTAAGTTTCATAAGTATATAGGCGCTTATTGTCTGTGGCTTGTACAATGATCCATCGATCTTCATCGACCAGTTCGTGCCCATCTGACGTTTTATCGAAGATATAGTCCTGTCAGGGTTCACCACCAGTTGCCGTCTTGCGGTGTCACCCACATATCTCTCGCCGTCTTTGGAAAATGCGACCACGCTGGGCGTAGTCCGGCTTCCCGTGTCTGACGGGATTATCACCGCTTTGCCATTTTCGACCACCGACACGCAACTGTTTGTTGTCCCAAGATCAATTCCTATAACGTTTCCCATTTCTTAGCCTCCAAAACCAGATCGTCACACAAAAGCACTTGTTTCGCCTGTTTACTTTTGCCTCGAATCATAACACGATATGGTATATGGGAAATGTGAAATAATTCTTAAAAAAAGGCAAAGATAAAGCATAGTACCTTTGTTTGGCGTACAATACAAGAATCGACACAGGATTTCTCAACTATGGAGGATTAATATATGATCAAAAACAAAAATGGGATTGGAGCAGGGATCGCCGGTTTTGTCCTGGGCGCTGCTGCAGTGGCCGCCGGTCTTGCGGCTCATCACTATTACACGGAAATTGAAAGGGTCAGGCTCAATGATGCTTCATCAAAAGCTGACGAAAGCAACGGGGATTCCCTTAAGCGCGATGACGAAGGAAATGTCATCGTTGCCGCTGGCATGACAGGCCTTCTGTCAAGGATCGATGTCAAAGAAGGGGACAAGACAGCAGCCGGAGACACGATTATGATCATCGGCAATACAATTCCTGTCGTAAGTCCGGTAACCGGAACAATAAAGACGATCTCTATCAAAGAGGGCACACTCGTATCGGAAGATGAAACTGTGGCTGTTATTGAAGAAGCCGGCGACGAGGACAGTGACGAGGCTTAAGAGAGTCTACAAAATAACATAGCGGATGTCGGGTACATGCATACCTGGCATCCGCTATATTTTTTCTATATCATATACATCATCGGCCTCGATCATAAACCCGTCATCCATCAGAATTCTTCCCTCGAGAGGATCTGTCCTTTTTATTGATCCTTCATGTGTCTCGTAAGATCCGCCGCTTTTTCTTTCATCTCTTACAAAATATGTGATGCGCACTCTGGCGCAGTTTCCTGAGCCATCTGATGCTTCTTCCGAGAGCTGCGCTAATTTGATATCAAGTTCTTCTTTCTGACCGTCAGTAAGTTCGCGTTTCTCCTGCGTTCTTCTCCCGCTTTCCGCTATCTCAGCGCCAAAACCGGTCAGAGCTGCAAAAGGCGCGAACTGAGCTGCTTTCTGCGATTCGGAAAGAGGCGCATGTTTTGACGAGACATGGTGCGGCAGATCAATGATGTCGCCGTAGATCCGCTCAGCGTCTTCTGCGGCGCCGGCCATCTCCTTTGTTGTTATCCCCTTTACATTGTGCCAGGCATTTTTGAATGCATCGTCATTATTCATGCTTTGTGCCCGCCTATCTGTTCATTGCGCTCCATTGTTGTGGCTCCGTCTTCGAGGTTCATTCCCTTAAGGAGAGCATTTTTCCCAAATTTCTTCTGAATCTCCAGGGCTGCTTTCTGAACACGTTTTTCTCTTGCAAGTGCTTCTTTTTCAGCTTCTTTCTGCGCGTCCCTTGCCTTATAGTCAGTGAACAGGTCAAGCTGCTCATATTCCTGCTCATCAGGGGCTGCCGTCTCTTCGCTGACTACATGGTCAGCCGTCACGCTCATTCTCCTCAGCAGCAGCGTCGGATCTGTTATCCTGTCATAGAGCTTCATGACCGCCTCTGTAATAAGCTTCGTTGAAGCATTTGCTCTGCCGAGAGCGATGCTCCCGTTAGCCGGTTTCGGAACCATTCTGCCATATCTGTCCTCTGCCACTTCGCCCTTGTATTGTTTTCCCGTTGCATTGTCACGCAGACTCGTCACATCATAGCCGATACTCAGGGCAATTCTGTCAGTTATGAGATTCTTCTCTACAAGATCAAGAACAAGGAGATCAGTCATCTCCTTAACTATCAGTCTGCCTTTTTCAAAACTATATGGGCACTTCAGGACCTGCCCTCTGCTGAGAGAATTGTTCGCTGAGCGGTATGATTTGATTGCGGCCATCGTTGTGTCATCGTAGCCCCAGGCATGGTCGATCAGATTTGCAGCATTGACTCCGAACAGCCTGTACAGAAGATCTTCGTCTTTGATCGAACATCTCGCAATGTCGCCCATGGTGAGCATGCCGTATTTCTCAAGTTTTCCCGCATAACCCGTGCCCAGACGCCAGAAATCAGTGAGTGGCCTGTGTGTCCAGAGAAATCTTCTGTAGCTCATCTCATCGAGACTCGCCAGCCTGACACCGTTTTCATCGGCGGGCATATGTTTTGCCACGATATCCATAGCTATCTTGGCGAGATACATGTTCGTTCCCACCCCTGCTGTTGCGGTTATCCCTGTCTCATCAAGGACCTCCCTGATAAGCTTTATGCAAAGATCCTGTGCTGTTGTTTCATATCGTCCAAGATAAGAAGTGGCATCGATAAAGACCTCATCGACTGAGTAAACATGAATATCCTCAGGCGCAATATATCGAAGATAAATATTATATACTTCTGAGCTCACATCCATATACAGCTGCATTCGCGGCACGGCTGTGATATATGTTATTTTATCTTTCCTGCCGGCATTCAGCTGTCTGACCTTCTCAACGACCTCAAAGAGGCGCGGTCTGCCAGGGATTCCATACGCCTTAAGTGACGGGGATACAGCAAGGCATATTGTCTTCTCAGTCCTGCTGCTGTCAGCTACCACAAGATTTGTCGTGAGCGGGTCAAGTCCTCTTGCCACACACTCAGCCGACGCATAGAATGATTTCAGATCTATCGCTATGAAGCTCTTGTTTTCCCCTGAAAACAACACTCTTGACCCCCGCTCAAATTACAGTCCGTTTCACATGACTTTGTCAGAAGCTTCCTTCAGCCCCGCCACTCCGATGATTTCTATCCCATCAGGGTGCCTCAGGCCCTTGAGATTTGCTTTCGGCATCAAAACAGATGTGAACCCGAGTTTTGCCGCCTCAGCCACTCTCTGATCTGCCATACTGACAGCCCTTATCTCACCCGAAAGACCGATTTCCCCAAATGCCATCATCCTGTCATCCATGGGTCTGTTCCTGTAACTCGAAATAATTGCAAGAGCTATTCCAAGGTCAATTGCCGGTTCTGATTGTTTTATTCCACCGGTCAGATTTATGTAAGCATCCTGCTGACCGAGCGGAACACCAAGCCGTTTCTCCAGGACAGCCATGAGAAGACTGACCCTGTTGTAATCTGTTCCGTTAGCCTGTCTCTTGGGGAAGCCAAAGTTGCTGTCGCAAAGGAGTGCCTGCACTTCCACAAGCATCGGCCGCGTTCCCTCCATAGCACATGTGACTACGGATCCGCTCGCTCCGAGCGGTCTTCCTGACAGAAGGTACTCTGACGGATTCTCCACCTGGACAAGGCCTTCAGGTTTCATCTCGAACAGACCTATCTCATCAGTCGACCCGAACCTGTTCTTTGTTCCCCTGAGGATCCTGTAAGAAGCGTAGCGGTCTCCCTCAAAGTAAAGCACCGTGTCCACCATGTGTTCGAGGACTCTTGGCCCTGCTACTGTCCCCTCCTTGGTAACATGCCCGACTATAAATATAGTGATTGCATTCTCTTTGGCAAGACGAAGCAGAACACCTGTAGTTTCGCGCACCTGCGATACGCTCCCCGGGGCTGCCGATACCGACGAGTTGTACATTGTCTGTATTGAGTCTATGACTACGACTTCCGGCTTTTCCTCAAGTACGACCTCAGCTATCGTATCAAGATCTGTTTCGCAGAAGAACCGCAGATTATCATTGACACTTCCTATCCGCTGCGCCCTCATCTTGATCTGACGAAGCGACTCCTCTCCTGATACATACAATATGCGATGTCCTGCATCAGAAAGATTTTTTGTCACCTGCAGAAGAAGTGTGGATTTTCCTATTCCGGGATCACCGCCGACCAGTACAAGAGATCCCTGTACTATACCGCCTCCAAGCACACGGTCAAGCTCTGTATAACCAGTCTCTACCCTTGGTTCTTCCCTGAGATCTACTGTGCTGAGTGCGACCGGTCTGTTGATACCCGTAGACTGAGAAAGTCCGCCCGCACCGCGGACAGACTTTCTTCCATATGCTGATGCTCTGTCAGATGCAGGAGCTGTCTTCACCGGTTCCTCCACCATCGTGTTCCATGCCTTACAGACAGGACACTGTCCCATCCACTTGGCTGATTCATATCCGCACTCTGTGCAGAAAAATGCGGTCTTATTCTTAACTGTCATATCTGATCACTTTCTTATCTCTACTGCCACCGGTCTGTCCTTGTCTCCAAGTTCCACGCTGAAGCTGAGTTTTCCACTCAGATTTGTTTCAATAGTACCTATACTGCGGCCGTCGACTATGACTTCATAAGGAGTTTCATCTGCAAGTCCTACCGTTATGTCGGCGTCTTCAGCTCCGTCCACGTTAAACTTCATTCCGTTCTCGGTTTCCTCAAACTCGCTGACCACTGTTCCGGGATCTGATTCATACACAAAACTCTCATTGCATTCAAGCCTTGTTATATCCTTATATGTTTTGACCTTATACAGACCGCCTTCGAACTCAAAGCCATCTTTCTTGGTCTTTTCCTCAAGTGTGTTATCACCGAAGCTCAGCGTCCCATCTTCATTCTTTCTGATTAGGCCTTTGATTCCTGACATGTCTTTCTCCTCCATGCTTGCGCGATCACGCGATTGTTTTATTTGCTACAGTCCGGACATCGGACTGCCAATTACAGTATAGCTTATCCCCGCGTTCAGGAAAACTTCACTTTTCCTTCGCTGATACCTACCGTGACTCTGCTTCCTTCCACCGCTTCCCCGGAAAGTATCCTGTCTGACAACGGATCCTCAATTACAGTTTGAACAGCACGCTTAAGCGGTCTTGCACCCATCTTATCATCCGAGAATTTTTCCACCAGATATTTCTTCATAGCAGGTGTCACCCTGAGCGTGATATTCTTCTGCGCTTTTGTCCTCTTTTCAAGTCCTGTGCACAGGAGACCCACGATCTCGAACATTTCATTCTTCGTCAGCTGGTGGAATACCTGTATCTCGTCTATACGGTTTATGAACTCAGGCCTGAATACTTTCCTGACTTCATCCATGACTCCCTGCTTCATTTTATCGTATGACTGCTGTGCGGAAGGTTTTGCCGCGAATCCCAGAGTTCCCGGATCTACTATTTTTTTCGCACCAACATTGGATGTCATTATGATCACGGTATTCTTAAAGTTCACTACATGTCCCTGTGAATCAGTTATCCTGCCGTCATCAAGTATCTGCAGCAGAATATTGAATACATCATGATGTGCTTTCTCTATTTCATCAAACAAAACAACTGAATAAGGGTGGCGTCTGACCTGCTCCGAGAGCTGTCCGCCATTCTCATAGCCCACATAGCCAGGCGCAGAGCCTATCATCTTGGACACCGCATACTGCTCCATGTATTCTGACATGTCTACACGTATAAGGTTCTTCTCCGATCCGAACATTGCCTCGGCGAGTGCCTTCGAAAGCTCTGTCTTACCTACGCCTGTCGGACCAAGGAAAAGGAATGAACCGATTGGTCTGTTCGGATCCTGAAGTCCCACACGTCCGCGTCTTATTGCTGACGCCACGCCCTTCACTGCTCCCTCCTGACCAATTACCCTCTCATGCAGAACACTCT
>JAQWCI010000051.1 GCA_028706005.1 Lachnospiraceae bacterium | reverse complement strand
TAGTATCGAAGAGCGACCATTATTAATTCTTGTTCGTATATATACTTGGAAGCAATGTGACCATGTAGGGCTTATTGATAAAATGGTGTGTTTGACAAATTTAAGCAGGGATCAGGGAGAGACCATAATGACAATGCATAGAAAACAAATAGCGATAATTATAAGTGCGGTTCTTGCGGCAACTGTGATAGCAGGTTGTGGTTCTTCTGAAAAAGTCGCTTCATCAGCATCATCTGAGCAGGATGCATCTGATGAGGTGACATCAGAAGAGGTAACAGAAGGAGAAGCCGCAGATACTGAGGAAACAGTTGGAATGGCAAATCCGATGGTAGAGTATGAGACAATACCTGAAATGCAGGAAGTGCTCGGCTTTGATCCTCTTTATCTGCCGGAATCATCGGGATATACATGTTCAGTGATGTATATCATAAGCGGGGATCTGGCAGATCTGCGATTTGCATCAAAGGACGGCGGCACAGCTGAAATCGGTGTTCGTTCAGCTCTGGCAGACACCATGGATTCAGATGATGTGAGCGGCTACTACGGAGACGACTGGAAAGAAAGCACCGTAAGCGATACTGAAGTCGAGACAGGTGGCGGCAGCCAGGATGTCGACAATACATACTTTGCCAAATGGTCCAATGACAAATATGCTTTCTCTGTGAGCGGTGCGGTATCTGAGGATGAGTTCTCCGATATACTGGAACAGCTTGTCGGGATCACCGAAAACGAATATACCGATGACAGCCAGTCATCTGATGCGGAGCTCCCGGAATTCAGTTATGTCGGAAATGATGAAATCTCGAGGATCTGCGTTGAAGCGGCAAAACAATTGTATGAGGGGTATGACAAAACTGACGTGATGATTCCGGCTCCCGTAGTAGGAGATTTTGAGGAGACAGGTGACGGCGCAACAATATATGCCAATGTCCATGTATATGGATATGACCTGGAGGGAACAACGCTGGTATGTAAGAACGGTGGCGCTTATCCTTGCGTCATCAAGTCTGAGGGATACAATATAACTGACATCCAGGTGGCCAATACAGACGACGAAGAAGCAAAACTGTTCAACAATGATAAGGCTCTCATATCAAAGATCAATGATTCCGATGAAGAGGAATCAATAAGAAAGAGCTGGATCCAGATGTACGCAGATAACTGTGATGCCAAGATCGATTCATATCAGGATTATGGACAGGATCCGGTAGAACTGGTGGAAGAATAAAGCGGAATTACTATACAGGTAATGCCTGCGACGCTGTCATCTATATACATGACAGCGTCGCGTTTAAAGAAGAGACACAGGCGCCGCTCAACGTTTGAAAGACCATAGCTTTCGCCAAGACCCTGCCACACTTCAGATGACTCGGGTTCGCAGTGAAGACAGGTCATAAAATCTTCGTTACGGAAATGATCGCCAGAATCGATTACACATAATTCCCACGATGCATCGGAATTACCTTTGGCTTCGCGACAGATAATTTTTACCCAGCCTTCTTTACTGCCGGATTCAAGAATCCCGTGCACTAGGGCGTTTTCGACAAGGGGTTGCAGCGTGAGTTTGGGCAACATTGCAGTTCGGGAGATTTCATCGGGAACATCAAATGAAAGCTCCAGTTTCTATTCGTATTTAATTTTCCTGAATTGAGAAGTACTTTTCCACCATCTCGAGTTCTTCTGAAAGCCTTAGGACATCACGACCGTTGCTCAGGCACAATCTGTAAAATCTGGTGAGGTTTCTGACAGTTATATCAATTTTATCTCCCTGATTCATTTTGCCCATCCAACTGATAGCTTCGAGGGTGTTGTAAAGAAAATGCGGCTTGATTTGCGCCTGAAGCACACTCAATTCCAGACGGTGGAGCTCGCGCTCACGTTTCTCCTGCTCATCCATGAGCTTGTTGATCCTGTCCATCAGATCATTATGCGCCTCGATCAGTTTGCCGATTTCATCGTGATAGACCGGAGGAAGATGTGCAGGAACAGAAAGAGAAGATTCATTACTCGAGCATACATAATTGTAGAATCGTTTGATTCTTGATGATGTCTGGTACAGTATCGGAACAGCACACAGGAGACCTGCAATGGCCATGAGAAAGCCTATAAGGAACTGGTTTATGATGGGTCCCAGAAGCTGTGATGAGAGTTTATTTTTATCTATGACTGTGACAATACGCCAGCCTGAAGAAGGCAGACATCTGTAATAGTATGCGCTGTCAGTATCTTCATAATAGTTGAGATCATATGACCTGAAACCGGTAAGCGTATCGGGAGAAGACCCATCAAGAGAAACAGCAGTGTCCACATCATTTCTGGATGAAGCTATAAGATCGCCATCTGCAGATTGTATGAGTGTGTATGCGAAATTTTCAGACCTGGGATTCTGAGTTTCATTTGTAAAATAATCAGTGTTCAGGTCGATCCTCATAAGCGCGGACAATTTGCTGTAGTTATCCTGGTCTCGAAGCGGGGCGATAAGAGCCGGATATTTATAGCCCATTGTCTGCGCGGACAGAAACTGCCAGTGACCCCAGCCTTCAATGATGCTCTGTGCCCATGATTTATCACTAAGTGTGCTGATTGGCTGGACTCTTGCCTGCGCCTCGTATTCAGAAAGAAAAGGCGAGTCAACATAAAGGTGGCACACATAACTGCCGGAACCATCGGAGAGTGTATAGAGTATGGAGCAAAGTTCCTGCTGCCGCTGTTGATACTGGTTGATGGTGATGTCTGGCATCTCCTTAAGCAGTGCGGCGGTATCCTTATCTGCCTGACAGAGAGTAATTATATGCAAAACTCTTTTTTCAAAGATAACAAGGTTGTCGTAAGTGTTTGTGGAGTCTTCTTTTGCTGCTGAAATCTCATTTTTGTAGATGGAATGATATGTGTTGATGCACATATACATACCACTGAGGAATATGGCGATAAGCAGAATAACAGTGATTATCAGATATTTGGCATGCAAGGACGCGTTGAAGTACCGGTCCCTGATCTTTTTAAATGTTCTTTTAAGCATGTCTGATTTCCCATCAATATACGAGCGATTTTTGTGGAGACGCTAATCTGTTTCATTATGTGAGTTGTCAGGTAAGGCGGCATTATCCCGATAGCCATGCGGCGAAACGCCGAATTGCTGTTTGAAGAATTTGGAAAAATAATTCGAGTCGCGATAACCGATCTTCTGAGCAATTTCTGCCACCGTAAGAGGTGTTGTCCTGAGAAGCTCTGAGGCTTTGTCAAGCCGGATATCAGAGATGACCTGTTTGATATTTTTGCCGGTGTCTTTCTTGAAACTGTCGCTGAGATATGCGGGACTAAGATTGACAAATTCGGCAATAGAAGCAAGTGATAACGAAGGATCACTGTAATGTTCCGCTATGTAATTAAGGATAAGTTTTGAATTGTGATGAGAACAATCCGGTAGCAATTTAGACATATCATCAGGTGCGTCGCCGTCCCTGAGCTTATTAAATAGAATGTAGTGTTCTCTTCGCACAACAGCCTGACGAATGGCATTGGACAATTCTTCTATAACAACAGGCTTTTCAATGTAAGCCACAGATGACAGCGATATTGCTGTGAAAAGGTACTCCTTGTCAGAATAGCTGCTCAGAAATATTATTTCACATTCAAGCGACATATCTCTGGCTTGCTTCGCGATCTCAAGTCCTGTCTTGTATGGCATTCTGATATCAGTCAGGATGATATCAGGTTTTTCTGAAAGCTTTTCCCACCCTTCTTTTCCGTTCGAAGCCACATCGAGTTTATCTATTCCAAGCGAGAGCCAGTCCACACTGGCTTTGATTCCTTCTCTTGTATAAAATTCATCTTCAATAAACAATAGCTTCATTTTGCCGCCTTCTGAAACAAGTTTAGCAATTGAATAGGGCATCGTCAATCAGATTCAGGACAACTTGGCTGAATATACAGACAAAACGCCACTAAAAATATGCATATTGAACAGTAAAACATGCAAAAACGAACAATTGACACGGAAACCCCCAAAAAACCCCCAAATTCAATAATAAATCCTCTTATGACAAATATGAATAAACTATAAACTCAGCCCATAAAAGAGAAACCTGTTTATCAGTACAGATATGAGGCGAAAATATGATGATTGGAAGGAAAACGGGAAAGAAAGATGTTGAAAAATTCACGGCACCCAAACAGCCATTCTTCAAGACAATTAGAAAGCACTGGATGCTTATCGCGATGCTGCTTCCGGCAATCATTTATGCGCTTGTCTTCCTGTATGCGCCCATGGCCGGCATCGTACTCGCCTTCAAAAATTATCAGTACAGCGGTGGGATTTTCGGATCACCTTGGTGCGGATTGAAAAACTTCAAGGCTCTACTTGTAGCAGGAAAACTGGGAGTAGTAACCAGGAATACTCTTCTTTATAATCTGGCATTTATATTCCTGGGAGTCATATTCGAAATGGGAAGCGCAATTCTACTTAATGAACTTCTCAGCAAAAAATTTAAAAAGATCGCCCAGTCATTCATGTTCCTCCCATATTTCATAAGCTGGGTAGTCGTAAGCGCTGTAATGTTTAATGTTTTTAATTATGAAAAGGGTGTCGTCAATTCAGTTATTACAGCGCTTGGCGGCACCAGATTCGATCTTTACAACACACCGTCAGCATGGCCGATAGTACTCATTTTTCTCAAGATCTGGAAGCAGACAGGCTATGGTTCGGTTGTTTACCTTGCGGCGATAACCGGTCTTGATCAGGAAATGTTCGAGGCGGCATCCATAGATGGAGCAGGAACTTTCCAGAAGATCAGATACATCACTATTCCTTCGCTGGTGCCGACAATGGTCATCCTGGTACTGCTCGCAATCGGTAACATTTTCAGAGGTGATTTCGGATTGTTCTATCAGACAGTCAAAACAAGTGCTCTTCTGCAGCCTGTGACTGATGTAATCGATACTTATGTGTTCAGATTACTCATTACAAACAGCGATATCGGAGTCTCTGCGGCAGCAGGTCTCTATCAGTCAGTACTCTGCTTTATCACCATAACGGTTTGCAACAAACTGGTGAAGAAGGCAAATCCGGATTATGCACTTTATTGATCTGGTGCGGATAAAGGTACCCTGAAAGGAAGGGAATCAAATGTCAAAAAATGCATTGATGAAGAAAAAACACAGCGGTCAGATAACTGGAACAGATACGATCGTTATCAACATAATAGGGTACATATTGATAGGATTCTTCGCTCTTATCTGCGTGATTCCATTTTATCTGATAATAGTTGCTTCATTCACTTCAGAAGCAACACTGATCAGATCCGGGTATCCGATCTTCCCGGTCGAGTTCGATGTTCAGAGCTACGCTCTCTGCTTAAAGAATCCAATCAGTATCATGAAAGCATATGGGACAACGATCGGAGTTACAGCAATCGGAACATTTTGCGCAGTAATGATGGCTTCAATGACAGGATATGTTTTGTCAAGACAGGACTTTCCGTGGAGAAACAAGTTTTCATTTTTCTTCTTCTTCACAACACTTTTCAATGGAGGCCTTGTTCCCTGGTATATCATCTGCGTCAGATATCTGAATATGAAAAACTCATACCTGGCATTGATGTTGCCGCTTATGTTTTCTGTCTGGAACATGATCATAGCCAAGACATTCATGTGCGGAATCCCGCAGGCCATAACGGAATCGGCCAAGATCGACGGTGCTAACGATTTTGTGATCTTTACAAAACTGATCCTGCCGCTCAGTAAACCGCTTATTGCGACACTTAGCCTTTTCTCAGCTCTTGCATATTGGAATGACTGGTATAACTGCATGATCTTTATCACTGATGAGGATAAGTTCAATCTTCAGTATTATCTGCAGAGAATGCTGGGAAGCGCCGAAGCAATGAGAATTGTCGCAGAGAAGTCCGGAATTGCACTGCCGTCCGTACCGCTTGAAGGAATGAAGATGGCAATGACAGTGATAGCAATAGGCCCCATCGTCCTGTTGTATCCGTTCGTTCAGAGATATTTTGTTAAGGGACTTACGATTGGAGCCGTCAAGGGTTAAGGCCCGCATATTGCGGGGCAGGAACACCGATAAGGTTTACAGGTGGATAACTTTGGTACCGTTATTTCCCGGCATACGGGAATCACATATAGAAAGGGATGAAATATGAAAAAGAGAGTTTTGGCAACATTACTGGCATTAGTAATGACAGGAGCTTCACTGGCAGGATGTGGAAGCTCAGCCGCGTCGGCAACAGATTCTACAGTAGCGGCAGCGACAGACAGTGCAGCAGAGAACAGCACAGCAGCTGCAGACAGTGCGGATGCAGCAAGTACAGCGGCAGAAGCGACAGCTGACGTCCTCAGCACTCTTCCGGAAACTTACACAGCACAGGCTCCGGTAGCAGCAACACCAGAAGTCTACGCTAATACCGATCTTACAGATGACTACACTGTAAACATGTACCTTATCGGAGACACGCCGAATGACTGGGATGAAGTGCTCGGCAAGATCAATGATTATCTCGCAGATTACAACACACAGCTTAACGTAACATTCATGAGCTGGAGCGATTACCAGACAATGTACTCACTTGTTCTTGCAGGCGGCGAGCAGATCGACATCATCTTCACAGCGCCGTGGTGTTATATGTATACAGAAGCTGCAAAGGGATCATTCTATGAGCTTTCTGATGATTTTGTCGACAACTATATGCCGCTTACAAATAAATATCAGGCAGCTGAGAGCTGGGATGAAACAACAATTTCCGGCAAAACAATTGCAGTTCCTTCAAACGTTGCACAGCCCATGGGTAAGATTGTAGCAATAAGACAGGATCTTGCTGATAAATACGGAATCTCCGAACTCACATCATGGGATGATTACAAGAATTACTGCCTCACGATTGCAGAGAAGGAAACTCCTGCAAGCGGCATATATGCACTTGCAGCATCTGTAGATAACAACGAGCTTTGGGATGTCTACCGTGAGCAGTTCGATACACTTCTTGCGCTTGATTCCACATACATGGATATGATGTACAAGTACACAGGATCCACTCCTACAAAAGACGATATTAAACTTGCATATGAATATGATGAGTTTGAAACTTACGCAAAAGATATGAAGGAAATGGCGGATGCAGGCTGTTGGAGCAGAAGTGCACTCACCAACACAGTTACTGATGATGACGCATTTGGAAATCTTCAGGGCGCATCAATCGCCTGGAACGCTTCAGTATTTACATACATGGATCAGGCTGAGAAGACAGATGGTGTTGAATGCATGGCTTATGACATCACCAAAGATCATCTTGTAGCAGCAGAAGCTTATTCAAACAATGATATGGCAATAGCAGCAGGATCACAGAACCCGGAAAGAGCAGCTATGGTACTCGATCTTCTCAAGTATGATACATATCTCAACAGATTAATTATGCTTGGTGTTGAGGGTGAGCACTATTCAATCGATGCAGACGGCGGTTACACGGAACTTGAGAAATCAGTAGATTATCCCGCAACAACAGTTTCAGCTTCATGGGCTATCAAAAACGGCGACCTTTCAGAAGCAGGTACACCTGAGCGCGAGAAAGTCATAAGCGATTCATGGGCAGAGAGAGTTCAGAACAACCCGACAATCACATTCGTTTTCGATGACACTAATGTCAAGGAATATGCAAACGCAGTAAATACTGTGCTCAACGATTATGTTCCTATGATTGAACTTGGTCTTGTTGATGATGTTGATGCATCGCTGGACGAAATGATGCAGAAGTGCTATGACGCAGGACTTCAGAAAGTGTACGACGAATTCTACACACAGTACGATGCATGGCTTGCAACAAGATCATGATCTACACGTAAGGCATACTATAAATATCAAAACATATGAATACGGACAGTCGTTCTGAGGATTGACCGATGATGGAGGGAGCGGAGCAATTCTGCCCCCTCTTTACAGTAAAAAGTAGAATTTCGACCGTGAAAGGTTGTACTAAAATGGAAAAGCTTATTTTTGACAATAAGGTAAGAAACAGAATCTTCATGGGTTTTGACTGGAGTTTTGCACTCACTTACAGTGAGGATTTTCCAGGTGAGGACGTGACCTGGAGGTCGGTACAGATCCCACACGACTGGTCCGTCGATTATCCGGTGTGCGAGGACGCGCCGAGCTGCGGATCCGGTGGATACGCAAGGACCGGGATCGGCTGGTACAGGAAGCAGTTCGAGTTTGAAAAAACCGACAAAACTGGCAGAACCGACAGGATAAGCCTTCAGTTCGAGGGCGTGTACATGAACTGCACAGTGTGGGTCAATCATGAATGCGCGGGTGCTCATATCTATGGTTATACACCGTTTGAAATTGATGTCACCAACAGGCTCGAGCCAGGAACAAATGAGATCCTGGTGCGCGTCAATAATTCTCATCAGCCCGGTTCAAGATGGTACACAGGCAGCGGAATAACAAGGGATGTCTATGTGTTGAGAACTGACAGAAATCACATTGAAGCGGAAACCACACAGATTAAGACCGGAATTTCAAATGACTACCAGCAGGCAAAACTTGAGATCCGCTCGGTCGTGCATATAGACACAAATACCAAGCTCGGCAGTTCGCGGGCGGACGCTATTACTGACGCAGGTGAAAAAACAGTTTATTCACTGGTAAACACAGTCCTTGACGCGGAGAATAAGGAAATCGCCTCCGTGATCGAGAGCATAGACGAGAGCACATTTGTATTGGCTGACCTAAAGCTCCTGAATAGTCTTGAGATTAGTATGCCCAGGATCTGGAGCATAGAGAATCCGTATATTTACACGTTGAGGCAGGATCTTGTCTGCGGAGATGCAGTGGTAGACAGCGTTACGACAAGTTTTGGCGTGAGACGCACAGAGTTCGATTGTAATAAGGGCTTCCTTCTGAACGGGAAGAAGACAGTGCTGAAAGGCGTGTGCATTCACCATGACGGAGGGTGCGTAGGAGCGGCAGTCCCGCCGGGGATTTGGGAACGGCGCCTTGGGAAACTTAAGAAAATGGGCGCGAACGCACTGAGACTTTCACACAATCCGTCGGATCCGGTCATCCTGAAACTGGCAGACGAGATGGGCTTTGTCGTGGTCGCCGAAGCTTTTGATGAATGGGAGATAATGAAATACAAGAAGTTCGGCTCGAACACGTATGAGAGCAGAGGTTATTCGGAGTGGTTCACCGGTGTGTGGAGAGACGATCTCACGAGTTTTATCGTAAGGGACAGGAATCATCATTCAGTAATAATGTGGTCGATAGGAAATGAGATAATCGAGCAGGTGACAGAGGACGGAGCGGGTGTTGCAGCAAGACTCGCGGGACTTGTACATTCGCTGGATGAGACGAGGCCCGTGACCGCAGCCTGTGATCAGGAAAAGGCGGAGCCGTATTCAGCGACCGAAGCATTCCTGAATCAGCTCGATGTTGTCGGGGTAAATTACGTGGACAGATGGAGAGACAGGACAGTCACTTGTTTTGACGAGGAGAAGAGGGAACACCCGCAGTGGAAGCTTTTCGGATCGGAGGACACGGCTGTAGGTGGGCGAAGGAACGATGGTTATATGACCGTCGAGAAGAACGCTTGGTTCGAAACAACAAAACTCTCGAGATTGCTGAAGGTTGAGAGGCTCTGGAAATACATAATGAGCCACAGTTTCGTGATGGGAAGCTTTATGTGGACAGGCATCGACTATCTTGGCGAGTGTTTCTGGCCGGAGAAGAGCGCATCCGCAGGGGTGATGGATACATGTGGATTTGAAAAGGACGGATACTTTTTCTACAAGTCGATCTGGACTAAACTGGAAAAAGAGCCGGTTCTCCATGTGAGCATGAATTGCGAGAAAGGCTCGGACAGCTCAACAGGTGGGAGCCATCCGGTAATTGTTTTCACGAACTGCTTTACTGTGGAACTCTTTGTAGGCGGGGTGAGTTACGGCACGAAGGCGTATGAATATCCGCCGCAGGGAATGACAAAGGGATGGGCACATTTTGACAGACCGATATGCCCTATAACGACAGATGACCTGCACCTGACCTGGGACGTTCCATTTGGATGTGGAGAAGTCACTGCCATCGGACGTGATATATCGGGCAAAGAGATAGTCAGGGAAACGATTGCGCCAGCAGGCGAAGCGACGGAAATCAAGTTAAGCGCCGGCAAGGGCAGGGTGCTGGCTGATGGCAGGAGTGTCATACAGATAGAAATCTCACTCTGCGATAAAGAAGGGCGACTTGTCACAGGCGCAGACAAAGACATCAGAGTAACTGTAAGCAACGGCGAACTCCTTGGTATGGACAACGGCGATCCGGACTGTCATCTCATGTACAGAGAGGGACACAGACCGACGTATGGGGGCCTGGCGTATGCGGTGGCTCGTGCACCGAAATATGCCGGCACAATTAAGGTTGCTGCATCGGCAGACGGACTGCCGGACGCCACGTTTGAGGCAGAGTGTTATAATTGTGGAGAATCGTAAAAACAAGGGAAATATGATTATTACACACACGTATTTGTGGTGTCTGATTGAAACGGGGCAGCGTAATGAGTTACCTGATAAGTGAAACAACAAAAGAAGAACGCGAAAAAATCGTGGCAGAATCGCTTGGAAATATGAGTGGCAGCTGTAATGGCTGCGCGGGCGGGCTGGCAGAAATATACCAGCCCTATATAGACGGCACAAAGGAACTCCGCGAGATAAACATGGAATTCCATGCGCATTATGAGAGCGGTGTTGAGGGACCGACCAAGGGCAACAGTTGCATGAACGGGTAGAGAGACTTTCTCGATTTATGTTTGCGATGCCCGGAAGACTGTGAACTCAATCAAAACTAACTCTTATAGTGCCATCCTGTAAATCGCTTCCATATCAGCGCGGTGAAGGTTCATGATTGATCCAAGGTTGTCATTTGCCGTCAGTGAACATTTGCGCGCAAGCTCAACATATTCATCATCTGTAGGAACAATTCCAAGTTCTGTGAGTGACACAGGCATATTAATCGAACGGAAGAAATCCTCCATTGCGGAGATGCCAGAGAGTGCGGTGTCTTCATCATTTTTGCCCGGAGTGACTCCGAGAACATTTACAGCAAGTCTGGCGAAACGGTCAGGCTTGTTTTTGTATACATATTTTGCCCAAGTGCCCCACAGAGCTGTGAGCCCGGCACCGTGAGCCACGTCGTACATGCCGCCGAGTTCGTGCTCGAGCTTGTGGCATGCCCAGTCCCCGCCGTCAGTTCCGCATCCGGTCAGCCCATTGTGAGAAAGGCTTCCAGCCCACATCACCTCAGCGCGTGCTTCATAATTATGAGGTTCACGTTTCAGGATGAGAGCATATTTCATAACAGTCCTAAGGAGTGCTTCGCTAATGCTGTCAGTGATTTCCATGTTGCCGGAAGCGGATAGATACCTTTCGAGAGTGTGCATCATTATATCAGCACAGCCGCACTCAGTCTGATATTCGGGAAGCGTTTCCGTTAGCTTCGGATCCATGATGGCAAATTTTGGTCTTGATATATCGTTATTACATCCACATTTGATCCAGCCATCCTCGTTCGTGATTACTGAAGAATTGCTCATTTCGCTGCCGGTTGCTGATATGGTCAGAATAACTCCGACAGGAACAGTTTTGACGGGAGTCCTTGTTTTGCAGTAGAAATCCCAGACTTTCCCTGCATCAGGATCAGCAGCCCCATAGCCGATGGCTTTGGCAGAATCGATAACACTTCCTCCGCCGACAGCCAGTATGAAATCCACATTTTCATGGCGACACAGATCAATGCCTTTTTCTACCAATGAAAGGCGGGGATTCGGGACGACACCGCCCAGCTCAATATATGTTATTCCAAGACTGTCAAGCTGAGCTTCAATCGTGTCCAGAAGCCCGGTCTTTCTGACACGTTCACTGCCATAGATGATAAGGACTTTTGTGGCGTTATGTTCTTTTATAAGCCCACCTGTTTTATTCTCAGCATTGCGTCCGAAAACGACTTTTGTCGGTGTGTAATATGTGAAGTCAAGCATGGTATTAGTTTTACCTCCGTGACAGAGCATAGTTGATCTGTCTGCCAACATTAATTGTACTACCTGAATCGGGAGCTGAACAGGTGTGCATTGCCACGGACTGTTACTTTGCTATCTGAGAAATAACGCCGTACAACACTCCGGATACCGGCCATATGACCCACGTAATGTCCCATCGCATTGTAAGAAAACTTAACAGCAGATATATTGCGACAACAATTCCCCAGTATATGCTTCCAATTTTTCTGGTGCATTTCTTGTTCTCACGTGTATAATCACCCTCTTCGAGCAGAACCTGGAAACTACCCCAGATTATAGAAACTCTGACAATGATGTAAACTCCGACTGCAACAAACACAAGCAGGATCGCTGTCCCTGTAAGCACAATAAAATCCCCGCCGTAGCCACTCTCACTGATAAAGGCAGTCACAAGCAGTGGAACAGCCGCTATCACGCAGAGAGTCACGCCAATGACAATTGATGCAGTGTGTTCGTGTTCAAAGGCTTTCTTTCGCTCTGAGACCATTCCGTCTACTCCATAAGCAGTATCTATAGAATGTTCAGTGATGAACTTGAATTTTTCACCGTGCATTCCAGTGGGGATAAAGAGCGCCACCGCGATGCCGATGTGAAGCATCAGAATGACCATCCCGACTAAGGACACCTGATCTTCGGTCATTGGAATCATGCCTGAATCCGATGCTCCGAGCATAAGAATCAGCAGAACAGGACTCAGGATACACAGCAGAACGCCAATTGCGATTCTTACAGAATCCCGTTTATTAAGTTCAAGATATTCGTTTGCCAGATCCATTGAGACAGGGGTGAGTGCCTCCCCTTTGTCGCCTACGGTATCTTCAGTAACAGGCAATTCAGGTGCATCCTCAGGCTGACCGATTTCATCCTTAAGCAGATAATCTGTACTAACTCCGAAGAGTTTTGACATTGCCAGAATCTTGCTCATATCAGGTATGGCCTGTTTGCTCTCCCATTTTGAAATTGCCTGTCTGCTGACTCCAAGTTCTCCGGCAAGCTGTTCCTGTGACCAGCCTTCCTTTTTTCTCAATTCAATTATTTTGTCTGCAAGTATCATTATTTCATCTCCTGCCTGAGCACTCCGTGCTCCATGCGTATGTTTGTCTGCGAGATCAGATTACTGCCGGAGCCCGGTTGCGCGCCACCAACCAGGCCTTGCAATTGCGCAACTGCGGGTTGCAATTTGCGTATTCACGAAATTTACCGATTACTCTATACTATCAATATACAATAATTCAAATAGTTTCACGAGTGTACATGCATGGAGGCAAGAATGGAAAACCTGATTTTCGGAGCAGCATATTACCCTGAGTATATGCCTTATGAGCGGATGGACAAGGATCTGTCGCTCATGAAGAGGGCTGGAATCAACACAGTCCGCATCGCAGAGTCAACATGGAGCACATGGGAGCCGAACGAGGAAGAATTCGATTTCTCTATCCTTATCAAAACACTTGAAGCCACAAGTGCTGCCGGGATAAATGTGATCATCGGAACGCCGACGTATGCAATTCCTTCATGGCTTCAGAAAAAAGATCCGTCTGTGCTTGTCGTGGATCATAATGGCCAGAGGCTCTATGGTTCGCGCCAGATCATGGATATAGTGAACCCGACATTCAGATTCCACGCAGAACGAATCATAAGGAAAATGATGGAGGCAGTGCGCCCATACAGGAACGTAACAGGTTTCCAGCTTGACAACGAGACCAAGTATTACGATTCCTGCACCCCGATAATGCAGAAGATGTTCGGTGTATAT
>JAQWCI010000050.1 GCA_028706005.1 Lachnospiraceae bacterium | reverse complement strand
AAAATCAAACGCCGGCTCTGTATCTATCTTATTGATGAGAAGGCAATCGCTGACTTTGAACATCAGCGGGTACTTGAGCGGCTTATCATCGCCCTCAGGGACGCTGAGTATCATTACCTTCAGATTCGCGCCCACGTCAAACTCTGCAGGGCACACAAGATTTCCTACGTTCTCCAGAAAGATCAGGTCAAGGTCATCGATGTCCATGCCTTCAAGACCGCGTTTTGTCATGTCGGCATCCATATGGCAGCTGCCGCCAGTATGAAGCTGTATTACCCTGGTTCCTGTAGCAGACACTGCTGCCGCATCAACATCGCTGTCGACATCCGCCTCCATGACGCCTATGCGGTACTTATCCTTAAGGGCAGCTATAGTCCGAAGAAGAGTAGTTGTTTTGCCGGCACCGGGAGATGACATCAGGTTGACCATGAAGACGCCCTTATCTTTCAGCATGCGCCTGACCTCAACCGCCGCCACGTCATTATCGGCAATGACTCTTTCCTTTGTTTCAAGAATCTCAAATTTCCTGTCTGACATTATACTAATCTCCCAAAACTACGTTCTCATCAGGAACGCTACAGCAGCTACTCCCAGTATCATCTGAACGAGAATAAGACCACAGGCAACAAGCTGCAGAATCAGCGCCGCGAGAAAACAATTCACGCCTCCCAGTTGTTCACAGGCAGCAAGGATAATTCCTGCAATGGACACGCCCATAACCAGACAGGCTGCTATCCAGAATGCAAGAATTGGAATAATGCCTCCCACGCAAAACACGCTCTGTGCGATGAGCAGCACCATATCCGCAATCATCATTCCGGCGAAGGCCTGTTGAAGTCTTCCCGGCTGGTCAGGCGAAATATGAAGGTTGAGTCTGCTGTTCTCCTTGTCACTCACCCCTTCTTTGCTGCCCGCTCCGGCCGCTGTCTCAGCACCACCGTTGTCAGCAAATCTTTCATCCCTGATATCATCATTGTTGTCCATAGCTACCATAGCCTCCGTACCATCGTGTACCTTACGATGGTATGCGAAACACTTCAAAGTGTGATTCCGTCCATCTCGCAGAGTTTTCTCGCTGATTCAACAGAATCAATCCCGGTCTTATTCTTGATCGGAGCGAACTCATGCTCACGGACTACTTCGTAAGGAAGACAGGTGTCAAGCTCATGTATCATGTCAAGCACAAGCTGCTCGAACTTGTATCCGTTAGGCTCAGTCGGACTAACGGGTTCTCCGTTCTCATCAATACAGGGGATCTTCTTCTCGACAATGTGGAGCGGAAGTTTCTCACCGACTATTCTTGCAAGATCCTTCTCGCGGAACAGATAGTTGAGAATGACCCCGAAATTGTATGCGGGCTGGCCCTTATCGTTTTTGGCAGCCATGAGCTCGGGAGTCATATCATAGTATTCAACTATCGAAGGTCTTCCATCCTCAAGACACATTGCTCCGACCTTTTCATCCGGGGTCACCTTCCGGACTACCTTAGCGCCGGCTGCTGCACCTCTCATGATAGTAGCACCGACAAAACAGGGATCCGTGATCCTCTGCAGAACATTATCTACAGCAAATGTATTGAGCCACTCGATCCCGAGTTTATGTACTATATCAAGAATGCCAGAGCGCTGCATCGAAACATACCAGCCACCGTTTCCGTTCGGTGATGTCGCGATTCTGCACTTTGATTCCATGTAGACCTTGCCATTGTAATCAGTAGCAGGCGCCATCTCCTGACGGAAGAACCATACGCTGTTCCTGTCATATCCGAAGAAATCATGCTCATTCATGAATTCTCTTGTTTTCTTATCGTTCTTCTCGCTCGTCATGATAAAGAGCGGAACAGGTCTCCCGCACTGCTTCACCACATCCTGAAGATTCTCTATGAGCCTCTGCATGATATACACATGTTTTGTGATTCCTATGTCATACATGCATTTCGGGTCGCTCGATCCAAGCCTCGTGCCCATGCCGCCGGCCAGCAGCACAGCGCCGACCTTGCCCTGGCTGAGTGCTTCGATTCCGGTCTTTGTGAATGCCTCTCTGTTCTCTTCGATCTCAGGAAGCTCCATTGCTCCGAGCGGGGTTATCCTGCCGCGTCCCGGCATCTCATCTCTGTCCTCTACATAGTGGAGCGCACCGAAATCAGTCGCTTCTATCTGCTCGAGAAGTGCATTTTTGTCCTCATCATTCAGTTCATCGTAATACTTCAAAACATGTGTCTGGGAGTATTCCTCAAGTTTTGCCTTCGCTTCTTCATAAGTCATCATGATATCTGAACCATTCCTTTCATTTGTACGTGTATTTGAAATATTGACTTATTACTTACTGCCTGGTTTCGAATTTCCTGATCTGTGAATCGAGCCATTCCTGATCTTCAAAATAATCGATCCTCATGGCTTTCTTTACTTCTGACAAAGTAGCGGCAGCTTTTGCCTCCGCTTTCTCTGTTCCCTTCTTAAGCACATCGTAAACGTAAGGAATATCCTTCTCAAATTCCGCGCGGCGCGTGCGTATCGGCTCAAGTGTTTCCTGAAGAACATTATTAAGGAACTTCTTGACTTTTACATCACCAAGTCCGCCCTTCTTATAATGTGCCTTCATCTCATCAATGTTCGCATAATCAGGAGCATATTCAGCAAAATATTCATCCTTACAGAACGCGTCAAGATATGTGAAAACTGTATTACCCTCGAGTTTTCCCGGATCCTCTACGCGGAGATGATCAGGATCGGTATACATACTCATGACTTTCTTCTTAACGTCACCTGCCGGGTCTGACAGATATATGCAGTTGCCGAGCGACTTACTCATCTTCTCCTTGCCATCAGTTCCGGGAAGGCGCATGCTCGCCTGATTCTGCGGCAGAAGTATTGAAGGTTCCACAAGGACATCACAGTTATAGACAGAATTGAACTTTCTCACTATCTCTCTTGTCTGTTCGACCATAGGTTCCTGGTCTTCGCCGGCAGGTACTGTCGTGGCTTTGAAAGCTGTTATGTCAGCGGCCTGGCTTATGGGATACGTGAAGAATCCCACCGGAATACTGTCACCGAACCCGCGCATACCAAGCTCCGTCTTTACTGTCGGATTGCGCTGAAGTCTTGCCACTGTTACAAGATCCTCATAGTAGAAAGTAAGCTCAGTGAGTTCCGGTATCTGAGACTGAATGAGAATACTTGTTTTGTCCGGATCTATGCCTGCTGAGAGATAGTCGAGAGCGACCTCCATTATGTTCTCTCTGACCTTTTCCGGATTGTCGAAATTATCGGTGAGCGCCTGTGCATCAGCGACCATGATATAGATTTCGTCAAAATCCCCCGAATTCTGAAGCTCTACACGTCTCCTCAAAGACCCGACATAATGCCCGATATGAAGCCTTCCGGTCGGCCTGTCACCTGTAAGTATTATTTTGCTCATTTATACTAAACTCCTTAATTTTAATTTTTGCCTGTATCTTCGATGAACTTGTTTTCACCAAGATCATATTTGCCGCCCATGAATATTTTGTGTCTGATCACCCACCAGGCCGGCACCCAGATGTACTTGTGCATAGCCGGCGACGCGCTGCCGATCATCCAGCAATTGCGATCGCAGTGGCGGACCTTATTCCTGACCGCCTCGGCCTTGTCAGAATGCCACAATTCATCCCAGCTCTGCTCTCTGAGGTTACCCATCACAAGTTTCTCGCATGTTCCATTGCATGGCACTACGTCGCAGAAAGGATCGATAAAGAATGCATTGCGGCTCATGTCGCAGGGGAGCAATCTCTTGTTTCCGTATATGTAATTGATGAGGCCATGATTGAAATACGCTCTGAACCATTTCTTGGGAGACTTGCTCTTCAGCAGTTCATTATTGAGTTTTGCAAAGTTCTCCGCAACATGACGACGATCATCTATCTTATTGTCAGACTTATGGAAATAGAATGAATTGTGAAGAGTCGCTGTTGCAAATTCCATCCCCATCTCATCGGAAATCTTATATAAGGGCACGAGATCCTCACAGTTCAGATCCTGCACTGTCATGCCAAAACCCACGTCCGGATGTCCCATCTCAACAAGTTTTTTAAGTGTGCCATACCCATGTTCAAAGCCGTCAGGTATTCCGCGGATAGCATCGTTTGTCTTCTGAAGTCCTTCTATACTGATGCGGATACCGACCCTGGGATATTTTTTGCAGAGCGCAACTATTCTGTCTGTAAAATAACCGTTAGTGGAAATGACGATACGGTTAGACTTGTGCGAAAGTATCTCGACTATGTCCTCGATATCCTTTCTGAGAAAAGGCTCCCCTCCCGTGATGTTTGTGAATTCCATCTCGGGAAGTTTTCTTATCACGTCAAGAGGTATCTCCCCCGCAGGATCTGTGGGGTACTTGTAGACATTACACATATTGCAATGTGCATTACATCTGTATGTGACTATTACTGTTCCGTATAATGTGCGTTTTGCCATCTGATAATTCTCCTCGCAGACCTTGCAATGAAAGCTGACCATTTGCTTTCTAAACGGTCTATGCATAACTGGAATTATTTCTTTTTATGCTTATCAATAGCCTTCAGATACATCTCCCGTGTCCTTGCCGTAACATCGTCCCAGTTAAATCTCCCGCACACATAATCCTGCGACTTTGACGCGTAATCACGCACTTTGTCCGGGCTATTGACCAATTCAGTCATTGTCTCCCGTAGAGCTTCGGTATTGCCTTTGGGGAAGGTGACCGCGTGATCTCCGGTAACTTCCACGTTCTCCGGGATATCACTGATAACACAGCAGGTTCCATAGCTCATAGCTTCAAGAAGGCTCAGAGCCATGCCCTCCACATCACTCGGAAGAACGAACATGTAACAATTGGAATAAAGCTCCTCGAGAAGCCTGTCATGAACAAAATTCGTGAAGATTATCCTCGGATCATCCTTTGACAGCTCTGTGATTTCCTTAACGTAGTCCTCGGCGCTGCCCTGCCCGCCGGCGATAACCAGCTTTTTATCTGTCCTGATTCCCTTGAAAGCATTAATCAGATAGTGAATTCCCTTTTCCGGAACAAGACGCGCAAGGAAGAGAATATAACCATCCTTTTCAAGCCCGAACGCGCTCCTTATCTCATCCACAGGAACTCTCTCCGGGCGATCGATGCCGTTAGGTATATAAATCGTCTCACGTCCATAAGTGTCCAGGAAATACTGCTGAAGATTCTTCGACAGGACGATGATCTCATCGGCCTTAATTGCGGCTCTCTTCTCGCCCTTCTTAAGCATCTTTGACGCGAAGTTACCCCACTTTGCTCTCTGCCAGTCGAGACCGTGTATAGTGACAACTGTAGGTATTCCAAAGAGCTTCGGGAGCCACAGCATTATGCACGGTCCCTCTGCGTGGTAATGTGCAACATCACAGCCTTCGAAAATCAGCCGTATAGAACCCAGTATCGAATAAACGATCGCATTAAGTCTTCTGTCGTTCATTGTCGGGATATTGATGATTCTTATGCCTGCGTACTCTTTGGCAGGTTTTGGCTTTCTCCTGTCAAAACTGCTCCGGCGGTCGTATGCTGTAACTCCGTCACCGCCCTTCACAAGTCTTGTCGCGAGATTATCGACCACTACTTCGATCCCGCCTTCTCGCGATGGAATCCTCTTGTGACCTATCATCGCTATTCTGATACCTGTCTGTGAGTCCGGCATGCCAGGCACATGCTCTGATGAAGCTGCACCTCTCCTGCCTGTCTTCTTCAGGACATGGCCTTCTCTGCTGGTATCAATAACAAACGAGAAATTTGTCGAGACATATCTCTTGAAAAGCCTGTGTGGATCCTGAAGTATTCTGTATAGCCACTCCAGATATGATTCCTGCATCCACTTCGGTGCACGCCTGACTGTCCCTGCGTGGAAATCAAAACCTGCTCCTACGCCTATCATTACTCCCGGCAGTTTGCCGCGGTTCATTGCCATCCACTGTTCCTGCTTGGGTGCTCCGAGTCCTATCCAGATAAAGTCGGGTCTTGCCTCTCTTATCCTCTCAATATCAGCACTGTCCACATCAGGAGGAATGTCGTTCACAGTTTTATAATAGGGCGGCGAGAACATGCCGCATATCGTCATCTTCGGATAGCGTTCTGCAAGCTTCGTCCTCAGGATGTCCAGAGTTTCCTGCGTACTGCCATAGAAATAATTGCGGTAGCCCTTTTCCTCAGACAGGCGGAAAATGCGCGGCATCAGATCAGGTCCGGCCACTCGTTCCGCTTCAGGAAACCCTCTTCTTCTGCTTACATAAGAAAGTGGCTTTCCATCCGGAAGCAACGCTGCCCCGCCGTTCTGAACAGCTCTGTAATCCGTGTCTCTGTATGACATCTCCGTAGTATGCACGTTTGACACACAGATATACTCGCCCCGCAGTTCGTCGAGATTATCCTCGAGCCAGGCTACTGTTTTGTCCATATTTGTGACACTTATGTCAGTGTCAAGTATTCTGCAATACGGAAGTTTGGCATAACTCATATCAGCGTTTGTACACCAGTTCCCGGAACACGTCACCGCGCTCCTCAAAATTTTTGAAATAACCGTATGATGCCGCGGCGGGCGATAGTATGACCGCGCCACCGGCGGGCGTTATCTCTCCGGCCAGCTTTACCTGTGCCTCAAGATCATTTACATAATAACAATTTCTATATGGAACATCCCTGCCCGCAGCATAAACTGCTGTCGCAGGAAATGATTGAACCTCGTTGTATATTCTAAGCCCTGAAGCATAGCTGCAGACAAAATTAACATCAGCAGTTTTGCGGATAAAATCGACAAGAAGATCATAATTTATCCCTCTGTCCATCCCACCCACCAGTACTGTCGCGGCATCTGATATGCTCTCTACCGCAGCAATTGTGGCCTCTGGTATTGTAGATATTGAATCATCCAGGTAACGCAGTCCGCCTACAGTCCCAATATCCTGAAGCCTGTGAGGAAGGCCGCTGAAAGATTCAAGTTCTCTTTTTACTTCATTCTCTCCAAGATGCAGAAGATCTACTGCAATATAACGCACGACCTCGGCGTTATACATGTTTTGCACGCCATTTACTGCAAGCTCCCAATTGTGCTCAGGGAACTTCCCAATTCGCACGATCTTCGCCTCCGTCTTTATGTCCGGCACATTCCAGCCGCTCAGGAAAACATCACCGCTTTCCTGAAATGACGCTATATGGCTCTTGGCCTCAAAATATTTGTCGAGCGTTCCGTAATGATCAAGATGCTCTTCATAAAGATTCAGAAACACCGCGATATGAGGCGAAACATGGCAGTGTTCAAGCTGATGGCAGCTCATTTCAAAGACGACCACTGTGTCCGTTCTGATATCATCCCAGTCATCAAGACATGGCTGCCCGATGTTGCCGACAAGAAGTGCGTCTTTTCCGCATCCCTTAAGCACTGAGTACAACATAGCCGATGTCGTGCTCTTGCCCTTCGTTCCTGTGATTCCAACTGTCCGGCCGCGATACTCCTCAAGGAATATTTCCGTCTGTGACGTATATTTCGGGTCATCTTCAGGCATAACTATTCCCGGGCTCTTAATTATGAGATCATAATTGTCCTCATTTATGCCATCCCTGCTGCCTTCATATATATCAATATTTGCGGGTGCGCTATGAGACTTAAGGAATTTCTCTGTGGATTTTCCTTCTCTTCCGTAACCCCATATCAATATGCGTTTTCCGTCAAAACTTTCCCTTATTCCCATCTCAGATTTCCGATCCTGCGCTTTTTCCCTGTGCTTTTGTCAGCGCTTCCCTTATGAGTTCCTGGTACTGCTGCGGCACGTCATTATCCGCACACCAGCTCTGCATCATGTCATCCAGTGTTCCTTCACTGTCCATGATCGCTGCCTGGTATCTGTCAGTGAGAATGCTCCTGCCGCCGCGCGAGGCAAAACTCTTAAGTGCCACCAGCACTTCACTTCTTGTCCCCACACATTCAAAAGGTTTGTTCTCATCAATTCCTGTGAGTTCCCTGAAATCCTTGTCGAGAGACTCCTTATCCAGCAGTTTCTCCCCGAATATTCTAACCAGTTCATCCTCAGAAAGGAAGGGAGAAAGAATGATATAGACGAAAAGGCACTTTGGACAATTGCCGCACCATATTCCCTCTTTTGCGCCGCGGTTACAGCTTCTGAACGCCATATGATACTTTGTGAATTTTGAGAAGATCGCCGCGATCTGAATCTCTGTGAGCGGTCGCAGGAAACTGAAATAATGAATGTCAGAATCCGTAACACTCTCAAAATATCTGTCGAAATCCTGTTCAAATTCAAAACTCTTGGAGTACTGATGATTGACGAACGATCCAGGCACCGTGCTCTCATTGGCACTGGTCTCATTTGACAGGGCGATATATTTCCTCCCTGTAATATACGCGGCGATCACAGTGGAGAACGCGACTATCGCCGAGAACGGAGTGTGTCCGTTAAGAAAACCTTCTTTGTTGAGCTCGATCAGTTTCCTGTCGAGCGTCCGCTTCATACGGTATGAGCCCTGCTTGTGATCGCAGATATCAATGACAGCGTTTATTGACGATGTACCTGCCGTTCCATCGATACAGACAGTCTCTATATTCTCATTCCGCAGCAGTTCCAGTGAAACCACTGAATCTTTGCCACCGCCAACCGGGACGAGAAAACCATCGTATGAGCGCGAATCGTGAAGTCTCTCTGAAGTGCCTGCAGTGCTTTCGATAGTGACGAGTTCATCCTCGCTTATCTCAATTCCGTTCCTGTACATGAACTCACCGAGACCATTATAATAAAGCTTCTTCCACCATTTCTTCTGGAAATCAGTGAGCGGCGCACACGCGACAACCACGCTCTTCGGGCAGACCGCCTTATAATAACTTATCGTCTCCGCCATCCCGAGTGAGAAAACAAGAGTTTTGAGGATATTATCATCTGACTCTATGTGGCTTCCTTCCGGCAACGGAAAATTCCAGGCAGGATGAAAAACACATAATCCCGGTATTTCGAAATCATATGTTATATGCATGGAATCACTATTAAAATCTATGTGGTAATCATTGTATCTGAACGAGCTGTACTTATCGCGAAGCTCATCAAATTTCGTCAAAACATGTTCCCCCGAACCATATGAAATCACTTATTGAGAATAACACCGAAGTACCTGAATGTCTATTTTACCACAGACACGGCAGAGCTCACTATACCTGTCTGCCTTTTGGATCTACAAGAATCCAGTTTTGCCACAGTTCATGCATTTGCGCGGGATCATAAACCTGCGTATTTTTGTGGACAGACGGGCGGACCATCACCTTATTCTGCGCCGGATTGAGTCTTGCCCCCCAGAAGCTGAATGTTGAATTAGCAACTATATTTGCACTGCAAAGACTCATCAGCTTCATGTCCAGCAGACTATCGCGCCCGTTGTTCCAGTATACCACCGTATTCTGCTCATTTTGCTCGCCAAAATGCAGTTTCTGTACATATTCAGCATCATCGGAAAAGATATAGAAATGAAACTTTGCCGCCGCCGATCTGTTGGCTTCACTTGCAGCTTTTGCTGTTGGTGCAGCTTTTCCCGCTGCACCAACAGCAGTCCGCACTGCACTGACTGCACCGTCATAGTACTCCTGTGTGCAGATTCCTCCGAGGAGCGCGGCATTTTCGGGGTCAAGATAATCTCCCCGCCTTATATGAATGCTGACAGGTGTCACGCCGGTCTCTTTGTCAGATGCAACTTCACGCGCAAACTCTTCATTCTTTTCTCCTGCCGTTTTGTCCACTGCCTCCGGGAAAACATACAATTTGCGCAATTCAGGCAGAATGTCCGCATAGTATTTCTCGCAGGCAAAATACCCTTTTATATAACAATCTTTTTTGCTGAGCAGATCATCATGATACATCCCGGTCTCAGTGAATTCTTTTGTATTGATTATTCCGAGTTTCCTTGAAAGCTTAGCCGCCATTCCGGTTCCGCCGGTCAGCCTTTTCTTTTCATCCGCTGTACAAAATTCCATAGGAAGTTCTTTGAAATATGAAAGCTCCAGAGTTCGCTTTGCATAGACGTTTCTTTGTGCTGCCGAGTCGAACCATGAAGCGTCAAGTTTTGCCTCAACTCCAAGTGACATGAACTTTCTATATAATGCATATTGCTGCATCTGGTTGCCGAGTCCGCCGGCAAGCTGAACGATTATCAATGTGTGTCTCCTTCCATCATGGTCTTTGACCCTGGCTTTCTTTATTGTATAATGAAAAAGTTTTCTGTGCTTATATTTAAATGTAAACAATGTGTTACAGAGGAGGTCTTATGCTCAATTGTCTTTTTGTTGGCATCGGCGGATTTATCGGCTCAGTGTGCAGGTATCTCATCGGTCTTATTCCAGTATCTGAAAACACTGAATTTCCGATCAAAACTTTATGTGTCAATGTTATAGGTTCATTTCTTATAGGTCTTATCGCTTTCTCTGTGCAGGGAGGCAAGAATATAGATCCGCGCATGGTCCTGCTCCTCAAAGTCGGAATATGTGGTGGATTCACAACATTTTCGACATTCTCGCTCGAAACTTTCGGGCTCTTCCAGAAGGGGGCAACACTGACTGCGGCAATATACATAATCTGCAGCGTACTTCTGGGGCTCGCTGCGGTCCTCGCTGCGAAAACGATTGTCGGATCCTTTGCCTGACATTATGACAATACAAAATACAAAATCATCAAAATTGTGGTCGGATTCTATATCAACCATTCTGTATATCATGGTATACTTTTAGTGTTTGGGTCATACGCTGAATACTGTATATCAGCAGACATGACCCGCAATTATCATTGCGTGATCGATGATCCGCGAAAGAAGAGGGTGGTGGCAAAATGAACAAGAAATTCGGCATCAAAGAAGTAGTGGCAATCGGTATTGGTACTGCACTGTTTGTAGTACTCACTGAGATTCAGATTCCCATCGGCATTCCGAACACAGCACTTCAGCCAAGAATGGCTGTCCTGGCATTCCTGTCAGCTATCTTCGGGCCGCTTGTAGGTGCGATAATAGGCGTGCTCGGGCATGCACTCGGTGATGCATTATTCTATGGCAGTGTCTGGTGGAGCTGGGTCTTCCCTGAAGCTATCGTAGGCGTAGGCATCGGTATCTTCGCAAAGAAATTTGCTGTACGTGAAGGTGGTTTTACAGGCAAGAAAATGGTTCTCTTTAATGTGGCGCAGGTCATTTCCAATGCACTCGCATGGATAGTGCTTGCTCCTGTTCTCGACATCGTTGTATATGCTGAACCCGCGAACAAAGTATTCATTCAGGGTGCTTTCGCATTTCTCGGCAACATCATAATCATCGGCGTCCTCGGCACACTGCTTCTTGCTGTGTACTCAAAGGTTGCAGGAAAATCTTCAAGTCTTACAAAAGAGAATTGATCCTACTAACATAATAACTACCAGATCAGTCTGCTCCTCAGGCACAAAGGGGTGCAGACTGTTTTTCATTATCTGTCATGAGGATGTCAATGGAACCCATCATCGAATTCAAAAATTTTTCGTTTAAATACCGCGCTCAGCAAGAGCCCTCTCTTCACGATATTAACTTGAAGATTTATCCTGGAGAGAAAATTCTCATAACAGGGCCGTCCGGCTGCGGCAAATCCACAATCGCTCATTGCATTAACGCGCTTATCCCCTGTTCTTTTGCAGGTGACATCACTGGCTCAATTACAGTTGATGGCAGCACTCCATCAAAGGAGGGCGTTTTCGGCATGTCAACGAGAGTCGGCACTGTTCTTCAGGACACTGACGGACAGTTCATAGGTCTGACCGTGGCCGAGGATCTGGCATTTGCACTCGAGAACGATGCCATTCCACACGATGAAATGCACAGACGTGTCAGAGAAGTGGCTGATGTTGTAAGCATGAAAGACTTTATGAAGCATGCACCGACCGAGCTTTCCGGCGGCCAGAAGCAACGCGTGTCCATGGGCGGCGTCCTTGTTGATAACGTGAAAATTCTCCTTTTCGATGAGCCACTGGCAAATCTTGACCCTGCTACCGGCAAGAAAACTATTGCTCTCATTGATGAAATCTGCAAGAAGAAGGATGTTACTGCTATCATCATCGAGCATCGGCTTGAGGATGTTCTGTATAAAGACGTAGACAGAATCATTGTTGTCGATGACGGAAGAATAATTGCAGATGATAATCCCGATTCAATGCTGTGCTCCGATGTTCTTAACAAAACAGGGGTGCGCGAGCCTCTTTACGTCACAGCCATAAAGCATGCCGGCGCCATCATTAAACCTGAAGATCACCCTCAGCATATCGAGACAATGAATGTTGAGCCTTACAGTGCGGCAGTAAGAAAGTGGTTCGAATCAACAGTTCTCCCCACACACAAAAATGATAATCCTTATGTGCTGGAAACTGAAAATCTGTGCTTTGCCTATACTGAAGGCGTTCCTGTTCTCTCTGATATAAATTTCAAGATCCGCAAGGGCGAAATGCTCAGCATCGTTGGCAAGAACGGGGCAGGAAAATCCACACTTTCTTCTCTGATATGTGGATTCTATAAACCTTCGTCAGGCCGGATCCTGTTGTCCGGCAGCGATATCTCCCCTCTGTCGATCAAGGAGCGCGGTGAAAAGATAGGGCTTGTCATGCAGTCTCCTAACCAGATGATATCAAAACCTATGATACGCGAAGAGGTCGGACTGGGACTTGCAGTCCGCGGCGTTCCCGAAGATGAAATCAACAAAAAAGTCGATGATACGCTGCGCATCTGCGGTCTTTATCCATATCGCAACTGGCCTGTATCAGCGCTGAGTTTTGGACAGAAGAAGCGCGTTTCCATAGCTTCCATACTTGTTATGGATCCTGAGATCCTCATTCTTGACGAGCCAACTGCCGGGCAGGACTACAGACATTACACAGAGATCATGGAATTCCTCAAGAAACTTAACAAAGAAATGGGTCTCACAATACTTATGATCACACACGATATGCACCTTATGCTCGAGTACACAGACCGTGCCATCGTACTTGCTGACGGGCATATGATAACAGATGAAAGTCCCGCAAATGTTTTGACGGATCAGGAAGTTGCTGACAAGGCATATCTCAAGCAGACGTCGCTTTATGACCTCGCCATGAAATGCGGCATTGATGACACATCTGAATTCGTCGATCGTTTCATAGAATTTGAGAGGAACGCTCAACAGGGCAAAACAACTTCGGCCGGAAAAGAGCCGTCACCCGCGGGAGGAGTTCTGGCATGAATAAACTCTTGAGCTACAAGGAAAAGAACACCTGGATCCACCATCTGAGTGGCATCACGAAACTGATATTTTTCCTGCTGTGGTGCATAACCAGCGCCATGACATATGACACCCGCGTCCTCCTCATAATGATAGCTGTGACTCTGGTAATTTTCGCCATATCCAAAACCGAGTGGAAACAGGTCAGCTCCGTTTTCAAGGTCGTTCTGTTCTTCATGATACTGAATGTTGTCGCCATTTTCATTTTGTCGCCTTATCAGGGCTGTGAAATATATGGCAGCAGGACTGTCCTTACACCGCTGTTCGCCGGCCATGATCTGACTTCGGAAGAACTTTTCTACCTCTTCAATGTCGTTATAAAATACTTTACCGTTACGCCTGCAATATTCATTTTCCTTGTCACGACAGATCCTTCTGAGTTCGCGGCTTCAATGAACGGAGTAGGTATCTCATACACCATTTCCTATTCTGTAGCTATTGCGCTCCGCTATATTCCTGACATCCAGGACGATTTCCACAGAATAAGAAATGCCCAGGAAGCACGCGGTATAGAAATGAGTTCCAAGGCAAAACTGATGGAGCGCATAAAGCGCACATCC
>JAQWCI010000210.1 GCA_028706005.1 Lachnospiraceae bacterium | reverse complement strand
GACTGCCTGCATATTGTAACACGGATTACCGTTATTTCTACACTGGCAACAACAGAAGTGTTGGCTGGTGGTTTCCCGGGAGGCCGTGACACAGGAACGTAACAATTACCAATTTCACTACACATTAACTCATCACAAATACTCCAAGGGCGGAGGCATATTTCATGCAAATCGGATTCGATAACGACAAATATCTCAAAACACAATCAGAACACATCAGAGAACGCATCAGCAAGTTCGGCGGCAAGCTTTATATGGAGTTTGGCGGCAAGCTGTTCGACGACTACCACGCATCAAGAGTACTGCCGGGATTTCACCCGGATTCCAAGATCACGATGCTCAAGGAGCTGCGCAATCAGGCCGAGGTCATCATCGCGATCAACGCCAATGATATCGAGAAGAACAAGGTCCGCGGCGACCTCGGGATCACATATGACATGGAGCTCCTGCGCCTGGTCGACGCATTCACATCGAACGGTCTCCTCATCGGATCAGTGGTACTGACTCAGTTCGCTGAGCAGCCCTCGGCCATCAGTTACGAGAATAAGCTTCAAACTCTCGGCCTCAAGGTCTATCGCCACTACCCCATCGACGGCTACCCGTCGAACATTCCGCTCATCGTCTCAGACAACGGTTTCGGCAAAAACGATTATATCGTCACTTCCCGTCCGCTCGTCGTCGTGACGGCGCCCGGCCCCGGCAGCGGCAAAATGGCCACCTGCCTCTCACAGCTTTATCATGAAAACAAGCGCGGCATCAAAGCCGGTTATGCTAAATTCGAGACTTTCCCGGTCTGGAATCTGCCGCTCAATCACCCCGTCAACCTGGCTTACGAAGCGGCGACCGCCGACCTCGACGACATCAATGAGATCGACCCCTTCCACCTCGAAGCCTATGGCACGACCGTCATCAACTACAACCGCGACATCGCTGTTTTCCCTGTACTCAGCGCGATTTTCGAAAAGATTCAGGGAACATCGCCCTACAAATCGCCCACGGACATGGGCGTCAACATGGTCGGCTTCTGCATCAGCGATGATGCCGTCTGTCAGGCTGCGGCAAAACAAGAGATTCTCCGTCGTTATTACACCGCCCTCTGCGAGAAGCGAAAGGGCAATGCCGGCGACGATCCTATAATGAAGATAGAGCTTCTCATGAAGAAATGTGGAATTACGACAGGCGACAGGCCATGCGTGATGGCCGCAAATGTGAAGGCTGAGGAGACAGGTGCTCCGGCAGCCGCCATGCAGATGGATGACGGCACGATCCTTACAGGCAAAACATCCGCTCTCCTGGGAGCTTCATCTGCGCTGCTCCTCAATGCGCTCAAGTATATTGCAGGAATTGATGACAAGATCGAGCTTCTTTCGGCCGACCTGATTTCTCCTATTCAGAATCTGAAAGTCGACCACCTCGGCGGTCACTCTTCACTCCTGCATCTCAATGAGATCCTGATAGCACTTGCACTCGCGTCAGTCACTGACCCGAATGCCAAGAAAGCCATCGACCAACTCGATAATCTTTCAGGTCTTGAAGCCCACTCTTCCGTCATTCTCTCTCAGATCGATGAGGGTGTCTTCAAGAAGCTCGGCATCAACCTCACCTGCGAGCCTCACTACGAAAGCAAGAAACTGTACCATAAGTAAGTAATCAATGCTGGTATGTAAGAAATCAATTCCGGCGTTTCAGAGCTGACGAAAAATTTATATCGTAAACATTTAGATGGCGCGGGTCTTAGTCTTTCCAGACAGATCCCGCGCCACCTTTTTATTGCATCTCGCAATTTCTCAGCATCTCGATGTTTTCCTGCAGCTTACTCTTTCCTGCTGATATCTCTGGCCAGTTCCTCAAACATAGCTTCCGGTGAAACAGGTTTTGCCAGGTGGGCGTTCATGCCGGCCGCAAGGCTCTTATCAATATCCTCCCTGAAGGCATTTGCACTCATTGCGATTATCACTATGGTCTTCGAGTCTTTCCTGTTGAGAGTTCTGATATATTCTGTGGCTTCAATACCGTCCATGACCGGCATTCTTATATCCATAAGAATGGCATCGTAATATCCCGTTATCGACGATCCAAACTTGTTTACAGCCACTTTGCCGTTCTCGGCAATGTCAACGATGCAGCCCTTCTTTTCCAGGAGTCTCTTTACTATCTCAGCATTAATGGTGTTGTCCTCGCAGACAAGAATATGTTTTCCCTTCAATACCTCCATTTCACCAGCCGCGCCGCTTTGCCCGGTCATGGCTTCTGCGCTGCCAATGTCAGTACCGGCAAAACCTGCGACTGCACTCTCTGTTACTGCCGCTCCTGCCGCATTTTCGCTGTTCTTTCGATATGTGCATTGAACACGTATTGTGAAGATCGAACCCTCTCCAAGTTTGCTCTTTACTGTAATACTTCCATCCATCGCAACAGCTATCTGACGCGCAAGGACAAGTCCCAGACCTGTTCCTCTTGTATCAGCCGAGTACTTGTTTCTTTCCTGTGCGAACGGAGTAAAAGCATTCTTAACAAATTCTTCACTCATGCCGCAGCCATTGTCACTTATTCTGATCGTAATGAACAGCTTACCTGACTCTGTGGTATCAATGCCTCCCGCGGTACTAACGCGGTGTTTCTCACAATCAAAATCAAGTTTCACATGCCCGCCTTTGTCAGTAAACTTGCAGGCATTATTTAGAATGTTCATCATCATGCGCTCGAACTTTATGGAATCCGCATAGCATTCAACATCACTGAACTCATCAAATGCGGGATATTCGAAAACTATGTTCTTCTTTTCCATCTCAGGACTGATGAGACGAACGCATGTATTCAGCACCTTGCTCAGCATTACCCAGTCAGGTTCAAGTGCAAACTTTCTGTTCTCGATCCGGCTCATATCAAGAATGTCGTTTATTATTCCGAGAAGGTACTCGCTCGAATGATTGATTTCTGTCAGCTCCCTCTTCATGGCCACCGGATCATCAGTCTCGTCCATTGCAAGACTTGTAATGCCCATAATTGTGTTGATAGGCGTTCGTATGTCATTGCTCATATTAGAAAGGAACTCACTCTTGGCGGTACTTGCGGCAGCAAGCTGACGATTCATATCCATCAGTTTTGCCTCATACCGCTTGCGGGCCACTAGATAATACACAATGAAAATAATAATTAAAACTAACACAACTGTCAGAGATACTATCAGATCCCTGTACACATAAATATAGTCTTCAAGTGTGTACTTATAGTTATGGAGGCTTGTATATTTGGTGTACGTGTTCTGAATGTCGCCAATACTGATCAGTTTTATTCCCTTATTTATTATCGAAATAATATCAGAATA
>JAQWCI010000049.1 GCA_028706005.1 Lachnospiraceae bacterium | reverse complement strand
GAATGGCAGAAATGTGACTGTTCATCTAACTGCCGGAGAACATGTTTTCACATATGAGCCCACGGTACCGTACAGAAAGGTCTACAGCCTTGATTCGCCATTTGAAGAACTCAAGGAGAACGCGCAGACCAGGAAGATACTCGATGAGGAGTTTTACCCTTATCACCCGTCCATCCCGTTTGAAAAGGAATTGTACACGCTGAGGGAGACGCTGAACGGACCGTTTTCAAACCTTCCATATGATGCTCAGGAGCGCATCGATAAGAGACTCCGCGAAGTGAAATAGTTGCAAATAGTACAAAATTTTGACAGAAATAATGCATGTTCTTCCATAACCCGATTTGCTAAGATGACATACATAAGGGGAGCGGGTATTTATACTCAGCGACCAGGCAAACACAATTCATCAACGGAGGGTTATGAAATGAAACAAAAAGCAATGGACATCAAGCTTGTCGTGAGACCTATAGTAGGATGCCTTGTGCATTCACACTTCTGGGAAGGACCATGCAGAGCAGGGCACCCGGAGAATATGACTAAAGAAGCTGAATCTGCAGCTGCTGATGCCGGCTTTAAGGCTAATTGCGCCGAACTTGACAAGGTTATTGATGAAGTACAGTTCCTCGATCCGATCGACTGCAGGTATCAGGAGAAATTTGTAGTTGAAAAGAGCGATTATGAAAAGATGGAAGAGGACATTGATAAGATCGACTGCTTCCTCTGCATGGGATGGAGAATTCCAAAGCTTGAGCGCTATCACAAAACAGTCGTAATAATGCAGAACGGAAATGAAGGTATTGATTTTGCTGCGTACTGCCGCTCAATCGGAGTCGAAGCATATGTCTGCATGGATGTTCAGGATCTTAATGAGATCATGCATCTTCTGTGGGTCAGAAAAGCATGTGCCAACACAAGGGCACTTATACTCAGCGCAGCGGCGCAGCCCACGTTTGGCATTCAGAGCCTTATAAGAGACCCTGAGATAATCAGACAGAAATATGGTATTGAGTGCATCAAACTTCCGTATGACGCTATCGTGCCTTACATGGATGAGATTACTGATGAGGAAGCACGCCCGATTGCGGACAGGATAATCAAAGGATCATCAGATACAAAAGTCAACTGCGACTATTTCCTGAATGACATCAAGTATTACCTTGCAGCTAAGAAAATGATGGATGTTTATGACTGCAACGCTTTTTCCACAGCGTGTCATGAACTCTGCACGAGCGAGATCCCTCAGAACAGGAAGTTTACACCGTGTATGTGCCATTCGCTCATGAAGGATGACGGAATACCCAGTGCCTGCGAGGAAGATCTCAATGCATTCACAGCTATGTGTATGCTGATGTATGGGGCAAAACGTCCCGCATTTATGGGCAATCCCAATTATGAAACAGATGAAATGCTGAGGATCCACCATGCCGTACCGGCACTTGAGATGAACGGATATGGAACAGCGCCTCTTTGCTATAAACTCTGGGCATTTACAGGGCAGGGTTTCGGAGGCAAGCTGCAGGTCGACTTTACTGAGAACAAGAGCGATTATGTGACACTTGCAAGGTTTAACCCCATGGGAGATACTGTTTGCGTCAAAACCGGAAAAGTGGTCCGCACTGAGTATGACGATGTGTATTGCAGCCCTTATTACTACATTCAGATGGACGACGTCAGAACATATATGCACCATCTTGCAAGCTTCGGACACCATCAGGTACTTGTCTTCGGCGACTACAGCAAGATGATGAAAGAACTCTCGGAAATCATGCATTTCACTGTTGAGGAAGGCTGATACAGCAGGTAATGATATATCTTAATAACGCAGCAACTACATATCCAAAGCCGCAGAACGTGCTGGACGCATGTTCTGCGGCTTTGCGCAGTGTTCCGGAATCACAGTTTCGGAGCGGACAGGAACTGACAGATGGAGAGGATGTTTTCACTGTTTGTAAAAGGAACCTCGGCAAGATCATGGGTCTGTCGCAGACAGAAAGGATTTATCTTTCATCAGGAGCGACAGATTCTGCAAACAGAGTGCTTTATGGTCTCCTGAGTGACAGCAATGATTGTGAGAAGAAGATAATCACTACCGTGACTGAGCATAACAGTATACTGAGACCTCTATACAACCATCAGTGCTGGAAAAAGAGGCTTCAGCTTTTGCCATGCGACAGATTCGGATATATTGATCCGGGTAATCTGGAAAAAATGCTTACCATCAATGACAGAGACGGCGTTGGAACAGAGGCTGTCATAATCAATCACTGCTCAAATGTCACAGGTATGGTTCAGGATCTTGCGGCGTTCGCGGAAGCAATCAATGACAGCGGACTCAGGGACAGACCTGTCTTTATTGTTGACGCGTCGCAGAGCGCCGGCTGTATTCCGTTTTCAGCGGATGACTTAAAAATTGATGCCCTCATATTTACAGGACACAAGAGTTTGTTCGGAGTTCAGGGGACAGGCGGATATTTTGTCAGAAATGGATTGGAACTGCGGCCTATGTTGTATGGCGGCACTGGAAGGAACAGTGCTCAGATAGAATACAGCGCGGCAGATGACGATTATGAATATGAGGTCGGGACCCAGAATGGCCCGGGCATAGCGGCTTTGTGCGCAGGAACTGAGTACATTCTGTCGCGCGGCGTAAACGCAATAGCAGAAAAAGAACGAGAGCAGATGCGTATCCTGTACGATGCTCTGGGAAGTATCAGCAATGTAAAGCGGTATGGTTGTTTTGAAAAGAATGCAGGACCGGTGCTCAGTTTCGTAATAGATGAAATGGCACCTTCTGACGTCGCATATATACTGAAGACCGGCTACGATGTGACTGTACGCACCGGGCTTCACTGTGCGCCGCTTATCCATGATGCGATAGGCAGCGGAGAGCGCGGAACAGTCAGAATCAGTATTTCGGATATGACACAGAACGCTGAGCTTGAGGACTTTATAAATATCATTAGCGAGATAGCGGAAGCCGGGAGGCAGATTTGAGGATTACTGACAGGGTGGAGTCGAGGGAGCGATGTGCGGAATCAGGGTGGTATGCATATGACTTCATACTTGATGAGCCAATGGATGCTGATTTTATAAGATCCCTCAGAGATGTGGGGGGATCATTTGTTTTTATGACTATGCTGAAAAAACCCTTTTTTAAGATTGAATCTGATTATTACATAATCAAAGGCGTTGAAGGAAATAATTATTTCAGAATGGCAGTCCACGAAGAACATCTTTCCGAACTTGAAAGAGTTGAAAGACTGGTTCAGGGAGAGATTGCAGATGGTGCTGCGGACAGGAGATCATGAGAATATGACCGGAATAATCAAAACTGATAAAGCACTTGAGATTGAAGCCAAAAACGGATTGCATGTTTCAATTGAGATCATAGGCAAAAACATTGTCCACTGTATCTGCAGCAGGCGCAGCATTGGAAATATGGAGAGCAGCACAGGCATTATTGAGGAATCAGTCAGAGACCTTGTAGGGAATCTCCCTGATGTGGTCATGTGTGGCAGCGCCGGGCAAAACACGGGCACAGAGCCAGATGCACCGGGGACAAATGCTGAGTTTTTATTTGGGGATATGACCATAGACACGAATCTGTCTGATGGCAGGATCTGTTTCAAACAAGAAGGAAAAGTCCTTCTCAGGGAGGGAGCAAAGAGCCTTACTGAGATAGATGTCTTCAAGTATTCAACTGAGGGAGAAGCGCCGGAGATCGACCGTGTCAGGACCGTTGATGGCGAGAGAAATTTCATAAGGAATCTCAGAAAGATAAAAGACCATAAAGCGTACAGAGCAAAATACGGATTTTGTTTTGATGAAGATGAAGGAATATACGGTTTCGGGCAGGGCGAAGAAGGTGTATATGACCACAGGCATCAGAATGATTATCTCTATCAGCACAATATGAGGATTCCGATGCCGATGTTCTATTCCTCCAAAGGATACGGTATGCTCTTTGACTGCGCATCGCTCATGACATTTGAGGATGATGCGAATGGCTCATATCTGTTCATGGATGCCGTGCCGGGGCTTGATTATTATTTTATCTCAGGAGGAAATCCTGATGCTGTAATAGATGGCTTCAGAACTCTTACCGGCAGAGCTGTAATGCTGCCGAAGTGGGCTTTCGGTTATATACAGTCCAAAGAGCAATACTATTCCGCTGACGAACTGGCCGGAACCGTGAGGCATTACAGAAATCTGGGAATACCCATAGATGGTATCGTACAGGATTGGAATTCGTGGAAACCAGGAAATTGGGGAGAGAAAATACTGGATCCCGAAAGATACGGCGATATAAAAGAGAAGATGGACGAGATCCACAGCATGCACGCTCATGCGATGGTATCTGTATGGCCGAATATGAATTCGACGACGGATGATTACAGGGAGCTAAGCGACGCAGGAAAAATTCTGAATGACCTTTCCACATATGACGCATTTGATGAAAAGGCCAGAGAGATTTACTGGGATCAGGCAAGAAAAGGGCTGTTCGACAAAGGTTTTGAGGCATGGTGGTGCGATTCTACGGAACCATTCTCGGGACCTGACTGGGGCGGCGAAGTTAAGAGAGAACCATGGGAGCGGTATTCGCTTGTCGGCGATGAGCACAAGAAGTATCTTCCGCAAGAAAAGGCCAACCTTTATGCACTTGAGCATGCAAAGGGCATATACGAGAACCAGCGCAAAACAACTGAAGAGATCCGTGTTCTTAATCTCACCAGATCAGGTTACGCTTCGGGTCAGAAATATGCGGCATTGCTGTGGTCAGGTGATATTTCCGCGACATGGGAGACGATGCGGGAGCAGATAACAGAAGGATTGAACATGGGCCTTTCGGGTTATCCATACTGGACGCTTGATATCGGCGGATTCTTTGTTGTTAAGGACAATTATTCTAAACGAGGTTGTGGATGCAGTTCTGATAAGACCCCAAAGTGGTTCTGGAACGGAGACTTTGAGAACGGAGCCAGAGATTTTGCTTACAGAGAATTCTATGTAAGGTTTCTTGAAATGGGCTGTTTCCTGCCCGTATTTCGTTCACACGGAACAGATACTCCGCGTGAAATATGGAATTTCGGAAAAGAGGGTGAGCCCTTCTACGATGCCATAGCAAAGAACATAAAACTCAGATATGAAATCATGCCGTACATTTATTCTCTGGCAGGAGGTGTAGCACAGAGAAATGAGACAATGATGCGCAGCCTGCTCTTTGATTTTGGACACGACCGGAATGTGGTGCATATTTCTGATGAATTTATGCTGGGGAGAGCGTTTCTCGTTTGCCCTGTTACAAGTCCTATGTATTATGAGCCATTAGAAACTGATAACGACAGCACCGGTGTACTCAGCAAGGAACTTGCTGGAGCGGATAAAACACGCCCGGTATACCTTCCGGAGGGCTGCGGATGGACTGATTTCAGAACAGGTGTAAGATATGACGGTGGGCAGTGGATCAAAGCAGAGTGTCCGCTCGAGAGCATTCCTGTCTATGTCAGAGACGGATCCATAATACCCATGAAGAAAAACATGCAGTACGCTGATGATAAGGCGGGAGATGCGCTGGAAATCCATGTTTATTCAGGATGTGACGGAGACTTTGTACTGTATGAGGATGAAGGGAACAGCTACAGATATGAAGATGGAGAGTTTGCACTGACTTACCTTCATTGGGATGAAAAGTCAGGAAAACTCACGACAGGCAAGAGGAAAGGCTCGTTCCGCGGGATGAATGAGCACCAGGAATATAAGGTCTTTGTTGACGGCATCATACAGTGATCATGACTCTTTTCGATCACGGTACTCAAGCGGACTCAGGCCTGTCGCTTTTTTGAATATTCTTGAGAAATAGCCCTGTTCAGGGTAACCAACAGCTTCTCCGATCTGGCGTATGTTAAGTTCATACCGCTGATCGAGGAGTTGTTTTGCTTTTTGTATACGGAGCGATATCAGAAATTTAGACGGAGTCTGATCGTACTTCTGACAGAACATTCTGGTCAGGTAACTGGGACTGTAATTCAGGTTCATGGCAATGAGATTAAGATTTACATCTTTGTTGAAATTGTGAACGATATAATCCTTTAGAATTTCAGTGATCTGTTCCGGAGATTTCTGACTCAGTGAGACAGAGAAAATACTCTCGAGTTTTTGCTGCTCCACGGCAAATTCACTCTGTATTCTGACGAGTACTGCGTTCAGTTCTTCAGAATCTACAGGCTTGAGGAGATACTCCTTGACCTGGTAGTGAAGGGCTGTTTTGGCATATTCAAAATCAGAATAGCCGCTCACAATAATACAGTTAAGCCCGGGGTGAGAATTGCGTACCTTGCCTATAAGTTCAAGACCATCCATCACTGGCATTCGGATGTCAGTGATGAGGAGATCAGGATTGTTCTCTTCAACAAGGTCATAAGCCTGTATTCCGGTGGGAGCGGAGCCGATGACATGAAAATCCGTGCCGGAGGACTCAATTTTCTGTATGAGGTTTTCAAGAAGCAGGGGTTCATCTTCTGCGACGATTACACTGTATGACATAGACACCTCCAAAACCGTACTATTCTGATCTGTATCCTATCTTCACAAAGGCATGCCCTTCTTCGGTATTGCCAAACTCAAATATGGCACAGTGCTTTGCATATATTTTCCATCTGAGATACACGTTGATCATGCCAAGCCCGTTTATCTGAAGCTCGGGCATTCCGTGATTGCCATCGCACTCATTCATTCTGGAGCGAAGCATTTCTATTGTTTTGCCATCAAAACCGTTGCCGGTATCGCTGACCGTAATCTGCCAGTCTGAGGGAGTTCCAGTGCCACTGATCGTTATGGTCCACGGAGGAATACAGTCAGTTCCGTACTTGATGGCATTTTCGACGATGGGCTGAATGAGCAGTTTGGGAATAGCACATGACATAATTCTTTCGTCTATGTCAACTACACATTTCAGATTGTTCTGGTAGCGGATCTGCATGCAATACAGGTATTTATTAATGTAATCGATCTCAGTAGCGACAGTGACAGCATCCGAGGAGGATGATGTTATATAGCGCATGAGCTGTGAAAGTGTGCGACAGAGTTTTATGACCTCATCATCTTTGTGATTCTCTGCCAAAACTATTATGCAGGACAGAGTGTTGTAATAGAAATGAGGATCCGTCTGTGACTGAAGGGCCAGTGACCTTGACTTGAGTTCCTGTTGGCGGCTCTCAATGAGGTCGCCCATTGAAGTGTTGAGCGATTCGCTCATCTTCTGGAATTCCTGATAAAGCTCTCCAAGTTCCTGGTAAGTCGGATTGTAGTTGTCAGTTTTCTCCTGACCGAGATTGTCAACGCCAAGACGCTGGATAATGTGCTTCAGGTGTTTGACTGGTTTTACCATATTCTTTGAAAGTGAGTATGAAAGAAATACTATAAGCAGTAGCAGGACAATGACAACTATGAGCAGAATCACTGTAAGACTGATAACAGGCCTGAGTATTACTCTGTCCTGTTGTATGGCCAGACATGTCCAGCCACTGTAAGCAGATGTTTCGCGTGCAAATCTTATCTGCCTTCCGGTTACAGGATCCTTTATGCTGTTGCTGTTATCAAGCATGAGAAGTGACGAGTAGCTGCTAAATTTATCTTTATCCTCATCTGAAATGTCATATGGGTATATAAGTTCTCCTGTTTTGTTGAAAACATAAAATTCAGCCGGAGAATCGGCAGATCTGACGTAGTTTGTTATGGGACTGAAAAGTGATGGACATTTCTTGACGACCTCAATATAACCGGTGCTATTACCGAGGCTCTTTGTCAGGATACGGCAGACGGAAATGTACCACTTGCTGTAGCCGGAACCGACTGAATATCTTGTTGTCTCATAGGGGGTCGTTATGAATTTGCTGCCATTGAGTTTTTGGGTGTCATCCACCCAGGAGAGCTTGGACAGATCAGTTGAATCATTTTTGTTGAGCATTCCAATGCGGATCGTGCTGCCCTGGAGGTCGTAGAGATTTATCTGATCAGCCTTAAGGTCGGTGCCGTTAATTGCCACAGCGAGATCTGCTATATTGGAAAGACTTTCGCTCGAGGTGTTGTGATCGAAAAACTCAGAAAAAGCATTACTTCTTCTTGCTGCGTAATTAATATTAGCTGACGTGTAGTCAAGATCTGTTATCGTACTGTCCAGTCTGTCGCTGATAGAGCTGTTAAGCGTGTTAAGAGAGTTGGACTCGCGGGAAATCAGTATGTCTGATACATATTTGTAGAAGAACACAGAGAAAGCAATCATAACTATCATGGGGATGATCAGATAATATGAAAAAAGCACACTTTGAAGTTTTTGGGGAGCTTTTGTTTTGCCGGCAGGCCTTTTTATTCTCATGTTAAAAGTCACTTTCACGGGCACAGGAAAATGATTCATATCCGACCACTTCAGTAGGAAATATTACCTGTAATCCCGCTAAGATTGTAGCATTCATTGTAAATAATCACAATCAGATGGCAGGCTGCTTGTGACAATTTACTCAAAAGCACCATCAAATAAGAATATGCTGCCGTGACTATTGGTAAAAAAGTACAAAACAGTGAGCGGCTTTGTGCATAGCACATGCGTGCACATTTTGATAACCTTATCACATAAAGCGTGATTGTTAATGTGACAACACAGTTAGTACATGAAAAAGGGAGGCTATGAGAATGAACAAAAAGACAGTATCAGCATTACTTGTTACAGCAATGACAGCATCATTGGTGGCGGGGTGCGGGAGCAGCAATGCAGCGACAGACACAGCAGCTACATCAGCAGCACCTGCAGCGGCAGCGACAAGTGAAGCACCTGCAGCAACAACAGAAGCAGCGGCAGAAGCAACGAGTGAAGCGGCAGCGGCAACAACAGAAACTTCGACGGATGGCAATATTGTGATCAGCGAGGTCGAAAACAACGGACAGTTCGAGGGACAGGAGCTCAGCATACTGGTTTCAGCAGGCTGGATGGACAACCGCTACGATGCGACAATATCAAGATTTGAGGATACATATGGATGCACAGTTGATCTGCAGACAATACCTGCTGATCAGTACAGCGACATTCTCCAGAGCGACCTTGCCAATGGAACTTGCCCTGACATTTTCTGGATCCAGAGCAATCCGTTTGCAATCGATTCTGTGATTGTTGATCCGGAGAATTATTGCATTGATTTTACCGGTGCAGACTGGCAGAATGTAATGCCAGAAGCAAGACAGGCTTCATGCATGTCGGGAGATAAGCTTTACGGACTTCAGATATGGCACAATTCACCTGAGTATGTAATGGTCTACAACAAGACAATGTTTGATGAGATGGGGCTTGAGGTTCCGACCACATATGATGAGTTCCTCAGTGTATGCGACAAGATTTCAGCAGAAGGCATCACACCATGGTTCGTGCCTGGCGCTGACGGATGGCAGCACCAGCTCTCATTCTTCCAGATCGGCGGAGTTTATGAAGAAAATCAGCCGGGTCTCTATGATGCTCTGAATAACAACACAGCTACATTTGCTGACAATGAAAAAATGATTGAAGTACTTAATGAGTACAAGGAACTCTCTGACAAGGGCTATCTTGGCGAAGACTGGATCGGAACTGATTCAACAAATATGAGTAATGAGTTTGGTGACAGAACATGTGCTATGGCCATGGCTAACAGCAGTTACATCAAGCAGATCCAGGAAGACACAGGAACAACGGATGAATTCGGAATGTTCCTTATCCCGCTTGGAGATAATGATACATATCCTACAAATCCTGCAGGCCCTACAATGTTTGGCTATAAGGGCACAGAGCATGAGGATCTCGTTAAGGCGTTCTTCGAATTTGTCTGCACTCCGGACAGCCTTCAGGAAATCCTTGATAACTCACCTTCTTATACAAACCTTGATGTGAACGTAGATATACAACAGAACTGGCTGCCTGAGGAAGAGGAATTCATGGCGACAGTAGACAAAACAAAGATGGCAACTTCTGTTCTTCAGACAGGCACAAAGTATACAAATGATTATTGGATGGATTTCGGAGCAGATATGGTTTCGTTCTGCCAGGGAACAATGGAAGCAAACGATGTTCTTAAGAATATGGATACGAACCGTGCAGAAGACGCTAAGACAGCAGGCGATACGGCATGGAAGTAATCGTGGTCTGACGATCATGTATTAAGAGGTTATTAAAGGATGGCGCATGGCAACATGCGCCATCTTGATTAAGCAGGAGGTGTGTCTTGAATAAGAAAAAAATATATCCGCAATGGTTTGTCATCATCCCGCTCATAATATATGCAATGTTCTTTCTTTTCCCGAGTCTGCTTGGCGTCTTCTACTCTTTTACTGATTGGAGTTCAAGAACAGCACTCAATGGGCTGCATTTCGTGGGACTCGATAATTACATTGAGATATTTACATCAAATAAAAACTATGGATCCGGTATCTTTAATACATTCAGGTTCACCATAATCTCCAATGTTGTAAAACTGATTCCCGCATTCTTCATCGCGGTGATGCTGAAGGGTGGACTAAAGGGGAAAGGCGCTTACAGAACGATATTGTATCTGCCCAGCATTCTTCCGTTCGTAATAATCGGTCTTGTTTTTAAATCAATATTTAATTACAACACAGGGCTTCTGAACACAGCATTGGAGGCGATAGGACTTGGCTTCCTCAAACAGAAATGGCTTTCTGATCTTGGTGTGGTCTGGACTTCAATCTTTGGTGTTGATGCCTGGAGAGGAATTGGATATGTAATGACTATATTCCTTGCAGGACTGAATTCAATACCTCAGGATTATTATGAAGCGGCAGAGATAGACGGTGCCAATTTCTGGCACAAACTAAGATATGTCACTTTGCCCATGATGAAGGGCTCCATAATGATAAACCTTGTCTTCGGAGTAACATACGGGCTGAAGGTGTTTGATATCATATATGTTCTCACTAATGGCGGACCGGGACATGCGACTGAGGTCATCACAACATATGCGTTCCAGCTCTATTCCAACGGACAATATGGAATGTCAACAGCGTTGAACTCAATACTTCTTGTAATTACAGCAATTATAGGAATATTCATTGTCAAATTCATGAGCAGAAAGGAAACGGAATGAGATGAAGAAAAAAAGAGTTGCCAATTTCGTTAAAACAATAGTCTGCCTGTTCATGTCGCTAATAGTTCTCGCACCATTTTATATGGTGGTGATAAATTCGTTCAAGACCAAGAATGAAGCAGCCAGGATGAGCCTTGGTCTTCCGACTGAATGGATGTTTAATAATTACATAGAGGTAATTGATAAAGGAAATCTTGTTCAGGGATTCTTTAACAGCCTGTGCTATGCAGGAATATCAACAGTCCTGGGAGTCGTCCTTTGTTCAATGGCTGCATTTGTTCTCAGCAGAAAAGAAACAAAACTCAATAATTTCCTTTATTATTTCTTCCTGTGCGGACTGTTCTTCCCGGTGAACTACGTAACATTGGTACGTGTTTTCCAGTGGATGAATCTTACCAATACACGACTTGGAATTGTATTGGTATTCACAAGTTCAATGATGCCGTTCTGTGTCTTTACCATATACAGTTTTGTCCAGTCGGTGCCTGTTCAGATGGATGAAGCTGCTGTTATAGACGGCGCTGGACCCATAAGCCTGTTCTTCAAAGTCATAATGCCTCTCATGAAGCCTACTCTTGTCACTTGTTTTATCCTGGAGTTCATGGGGGTGTGGAGCGATTTCCTGACACCTTTATACTTGTCGAGCAAGAGTAAACTTTTCCCGATGACTATGGCTGTATATCAGTTTTTCGGGAAGAACAAGAATTATTGGAATTATATTTTCGCTGACATTGTTCTGACATGTATTCCGGTAATTATAGTTTATCTTCTGGGTCAGAAATATATAATCGGAGGAATCACAAGCGGAGCAGTCAAGGAGTAAAGTACAGCTAACCGGTATACGCCAGGATGAGAAATTGCGTGCGCAATTTCTCATCCTGGCGTTGTGTAAGGAGCATTGTTATGAAACTATGGTATAAGAGACCTGCCAGTGAATGGACAGAGGCTCTGCCTCTCGGTAACGGCAGAATTGGTGCAATGGTATATGGAGATCCGCTGAATGAGACTATATGCCTCAACGAGGACAGTTTATGGTCCGGATATCCAAAGGACAGTGGGGTCTGTGACCCATGGCCGTATCTTCAGAATGTGCGGAAACTCGTAGCTGATGAGAAGTACAGCGAAGCAGATGAAGAAATCGAGAAGCATCTGCTGGGACGATATTCTGAGTCATATCTGCCGATGGGTAATATATATATTGATTGCCATTGCGGAAAAGTAACTGATTATTATCGTGACCTTGATCTTGATAATGCGATTTCACACACAAGATTTGTGATAAACGGGGCAAAACAAGAGAGGGAAGCATTTGTTTCCGCTGCAGATCAGGCATTTGTAATGCGGATGACATCGGAAAAGGGCGGAGACATATGTTTTGACATAAGAGCAGACTCACAGTTAAGGAGCAAAGTGACGTGTGAACCATTCCCGGGTGCAGGCATTTCAATCGCTGTTGAGGGAATAGCTCCGTCAGAGGATTTCCCAGACTACTCGGGCATTAGTGATCCGGTCAGATATGAAGACAGCGACGATAAGAAAGGGATGAAGTTTGGCTTCCTGATCGTGGTGATCACGAAGTGCGGAGTAGTGTACAAAGACGGCTCTGCTCTGAAGATCCGGGATGCCGACTGCGCTGAAATCAGAGTGTTTGCAAGGACATCATTTAATGGACCTGACCGTCAGCCATATACCTGCGGCACAGACTACAGGAAGGCGCTGGAAAGAGACATAAGCAAGGCGTATTCCATCTCATATGAGGAATTGAGATCAAGGCATATTCAGGATTACAGTACATTTATCACACGCGTGGATATTGAATTCGACGGGGGAAAGCCAGAGGATGAGCTTCCACTGGACGAAAGGCTTGAGGAGTTCAAGACCGGCAATAGTGACCCGTATCTTTATTCGCTGTTTTACCAATACGGAAGGTATCTTAAGATAGCGTCATCCCGCGAAGGAACGCTGCCGGCTAATCTTCAGGGCATATGGAGTGATAAGCTGCAGCCGCCGTTCTCATGCAATTACACGACTAACATTAATCTGGAGATGAATTACTGGGGCACTGAGGAGGAGAACCTCTCTGAACTTAACGAACCGCTTTTTTCATTCATCTGGGAACTGGCAGACAGTGGAAGGAAAACGGCAGCGGGTTTTTATCATGCCAGAGGTTCTGTAGTGCATCATAATACAGATATATGGGCAATGACGTATCCTGTAGGTCATGATCTCAGGGGTATGGCATCCTGCGGATTCTGGAACCAGGGATTCGGATGGCTTTGCAGGCATCTCTATGAACATTATGAATATTCACTTGATCTGGACTTTCTGAGAGACAGGTGTCTGCCGATGCTGACACAGGCTGCACGGTTTTATCTTGATGTGCTTGTGGAAGGGGAAGGCGGCCATCTCGTAATGCCTCCGTCATCTTCACCTGAGAATGCTTTTGAATACGAGGGCAAAGTCTGTCACAACACATCCATGACGGTAATGAGCACTGCTATAGAGAGAGAAGTGTTTAATGAATACCTGAGGACAGTGGAGATACTGCGGGATACGGATCAGAAATCTGATGATGAAAATGCTGAAAAGGAAGCCTGCACAAAATGTGATGATCTATTCGGTGAGACCGCAAAGGCTCTCGCCAAGCTCCCTTCATATAAAACCGGCAGCAGGGGACAGATCCTTGAATGGGACAAAGAGTTTAGGGAGCATGAAGTTTCACACAGGCATATTTCACATCTGTACGCGCTTTATCCGGGTAGAGCAG
>JAQWCI010000209.1 GCA_028706005.1 Lachnospiraceae bacterium | reverse complement strand
TGCTGTTCCAATGACTGTCGCATATGCTGCACCGGCTACTCCCAATGCCGGAAAACCGGCTTCGCCACCGATCAGGAAATAATTAAAGATAATATCCGTCACGCCTATAACAGAATTAGATAACAAGGTGATCTTTGTTTTGCCTATGCCACGCAGCGCTGCATTCATCATTAGCGTGAGGGATTGGAACACCATGCCTCCCATTATGATTCTGAAATAGGCGACTGACATGTCCATTGTGTCTTTCTGATTACTACACAATATCATTACTGGTCTCGCGCAGAAATACAGTATCACACCGCCTGCCAGGGCGATCACTGCCGTAAGCCTCATGATGGCGACCAGATATTTGCTCGCTTCTGCACTGTCCTTTTTGCCATAACTGTTAGAAACACATATAGTCAGGCAAGTTGCAATGCAAAATAAATCGTGAAGAAGAATAGCTTTGGCTAATTTGTCAGTGAAACCGCCGATACAGCCCGTCTCCCCATTCCTGCTACCATCTTTGTATCTATCATGCCAATAAAAATCATGAAGAGGCTTTCTACAATTGCCGGGCCGGCTATGCTGACCATTTCCTTCCATATCTTCTTATTCATTTATCACCCCTGCAAGCCTGTAATCATTAAGATAGATTGCATCGTCTTCTGAAAATTTAAAACGATTTACAACTGTAAGGTATGCTCTGTTATTATCTTCCATATATCTGTCCTGAATCAATTGCTTCTCAGTATAAACAAAGGAATCCGCATCATCAGTTTCTTCGCCGGCACTGAGGACAAATTCATTTGTTTTGCCATCATCGCTAAGGAAGCGGTATTCGTTCATCTCATCAAAACAATGAATCTCATAATACCCTTTGTCTTCAAAACACATTCCCGTGCTCAATACAATTCTGCCGTTTTCTACTTTATAACGGTCAAAAAGAAGAGATTCATATGAATATGCAAGTATATGACCCTTTACAGGTATTATCTCAATGTTCACTGTTGTCCTCCACATTCATGCATTTCACAGCTTCTGTTATGCCATCCATGTAGTGTTTCAATACATCTTCATTATTCCAGTTATTGCCATACATGTCTTTCAGCAGTTTTGCCAGATTCCTGTAATTGTTGTTGAAAAACTCCTCCGCATCTACCCTTCCCATCAGATTGGCGGTTTCATATATGTGTTCCTGTTGAAGATGCCTTACCAGATGTATACCCGGCTTGGGGTCATCGCACCTGCGTTTCCTGATACCATCCTTCCCCTGTTCCTCCTTAGCTATTGTCCGATAATAAATATCAACTGCGGGATGTGTCATTATTTCTCCGCGGCCATCCGCAACATCAAAACCTATAAATGTGCTGGAGATTTTTGAAAAATCAAACTTTTCCCCGTCTTTTCTTCTTATTCTGAATATGGATCCGCTTGCTGATCCGTACATTACAGGATTCAGTTCATTCCATTTATCATTCTTTTCAATCAGTGGAACGTATGATTTAAAACACTTTACAATTTCAAGGCTGTCATGACAATTCAATTGCCTTTCCAGTTCCTTAACAAGGTATTCTGTATTATCGCTGTACAATCCTCTGTCATTTTTAAGTACCAGCGGAGAAACTGCAAGTACTGTTATTTCATTGGCATATTCTGGCTCAGTCTGCTTTACTGATACTCTGTCTACGGATATATAAGCATTACCAAATCCGATTTCCGAAAGACCTCCTATCCTTACATTCCCGTCTGCCACAATGGATCTGTATATCTTCATTATCTGCTTTCTGTTTCCTTCGATGAATCCACGAAAACTCTGTTCAAGATTCAGTCCTACATATTGACTTTTCTTCGAGTCGTTCTCTCCGTTTTTATCCGGATATGACAAATTCCCCCTACAGGTACTTACTGACATTGATCTGATATTCTCTTCATCGATGTCCCTCACAAATGATTCCGAAATGCTTTTTAACTGGGCATAATCATCCAGTCGCCTTCCGTTCGACAGTTTATCTCTGAGCTGCTTCTTGTCCGTCTTGACTACAGAATAGCTCGCAGGCATCGGGACTCCTCTTTTGCCGCCCATATCACAGTATGCATAGGAGCACTTAACGCAGTTCTCCCCGGATCCGTTTTCTGAATTCTCTCCAAATCTCTTCTCCAGGATCCTGCGGATCTCTCTTCCCGTGATATATGGTACTGTCAAAGAATTATTATCGATCGGATTACATATACAGGTTGTTGACAGTAACTGCAGGCTATACTCCAGCCGATAAATGCCATCGGTCTCCTGTACATCCATATCGCTCATTCCGCAGTTGTAACACGGTTTCTTATATTCCCAATCTATGCTGCACAGGACACGGCTCTTTCGATCATCGCTAAGTCTGTCGAGTAAACTTACACATTTTGCAAATGGCTCCCTGTATTCCCTGTCAAGTTCAAAATATGATTCAAAGATCAACGAACTTTTCAGGTAACGTGCCCTGTATTCCTTACCGCGTCTGAAATATGTGTAGCATGAAGTAAACTGACCAAGTATGTTAGAAGCGTTACTGATATATGGATCATCACTGCCTGTTATTTCCATGAGCATACTGTCTCTGTTTTCAACAAGCGCATTGTCCAAAACAAGACAGCCCCTTTTATGACTCCGACCGAATATCTGCTCGATCTGCGTGCTGCTTATAACATTTTGCGCAACATCATTGAGCCTTTTCTTTATATAGGCAGCAGGCACGAATGGAAAGCCAAACCGATCAAAAAAGACATCTTCCTTTATGTATGAATTATACGTATCCCCAGATGTAATGTAGCAGTTCTCTAAAAGCTCTATTCTAAGTAAAGGCATATTCACACTCCATTTTTAAAAAAATGATAAACATGATCATATACTGGCTTTTCCCATGTAATCCATAACCTGCAGAGCGTCGAACCAATTGGCGTAACTGCCTTCTCTTCCTGCTACTCTCACATAAGCTTTTCCGATTGAGTCCGGTATTTCCCCGCCAAGTAGTTCAAAACTCTTTAACTGATTTTCCATATATGACATTCCGACACCATATCCATCCAACAGCATTTTGGTGACTTTTTCCTCATAAATCCCTTTTTGAAGCATATGACAAAGTGCCTTGAACTTTTCATAATATGTAGGTGTATCCGATCGATCCCTGTCAACACAATAAGGACGCAGACAAAGATAAGTATTGGTATCTGTTTTGAACCTGTCCTCCCTTATTGTATCAATATCATTTATATAAGAATCTTCATTTATGTGAAAATCTATCCAGTTTCCGACATTACCATTAATCAGATTGATCGGTTTTTTCGCCTCATTCTTGGCTGTTTCACAGCAGCTTTCTGCAAGCCATAAT
>JAQWCI010000048.1 GCA_028706005.1 Lachnospiraceae bacterium | reverse complement strand
GGCTTGTTTGGCAGGGTTCGGATGAAGCCGAAAGTTGCAGCTTGAGAAATCTTCATCTATTCTGGCTTGTTTGGCAGGGTTCGGATGAATCCGAAAGTTGCAGCTTGAAAAATCTTCATCTATTCTGGCTTGTTTGGCAGGATTCGGATGAAGCCGAAAGTTGCAGCTTGAGAAATCTTCATCCGTTCCTGCTAATTTGGCAAGGTTCGGATGAAGCCGAAAACCTGTGGCAACTTGTCATTCATCCATTTGGCCAGAAAATACAGGTTCCGGATGAAGCCGCAGTCTGCTACTGAAAAAATCTTCATCTATTCTGGCTTGTTTGGCATGATTCGGATGAAACCAAAGACCAGTGGAATCCAGTTTGCTTTATCACTGCAAAGCATTGAATTATTCTATTGACAAATGGCGTATTTGCGGGCATTATTGTTGGCAGAGAATTAGCATTCGCGATTTCTCTGCGCGCGCAATGCGGCAAAATACAGTCGCATAAGCACAATACGCTTCATCAGGGAGGGCAGAGCGAATAATTATGCTGATGATAATTATTGCTCGGCAGGTTCATCAGGGAGGAATATTATGAAAAAGAAACTTGTAGCAATTTCAACTGCTGTTATTCTTGCAGCTTCGCTTGCCGCATGCGGGAGCACCGCAACAGGCGCTGACACGGCAGCATCCGTTGCAGCCACTGACAGTGCAGCAACATCTGAATCATCATCTGTCGCGGTAACGGGCAACACAGCACCTGTATCATCAGGCACGACCTATAAAGTCGGCATTGTCCAGTACGTCGACGACGCATCGCTCAACCAGATCCAGCAGAATGTGCAGAGCGAACTTGACAAGCTCGGTACACAATATGGTGTCACGTTTGACTACGCCGATTACACATACAACGGGCAGGCTGACGGCACCGTTCTCCAGCAGATAGCTTCAGAACTTGTCGCCGATGAAGTCGATGTCATTGTTCCCATTGCCACACCTACAGCTCAGATCATGCAGGCCGCAACAGAAGGCAAAGACATTCCGATTGTTTTCTCAGCTGTCTCAGACCCTGTCGGAGCAAAACTCGTAGCAAGCATGGACGCTCCCGGCGCCAATATCACCGGAACGTCTGATGCACTCAATACAAATGCCATCATGGATCTTATCTTTGCCGCCCAGCCTGATGCAGATTATATCGGCATTCTCTACTCATCGAGCGAAGATGCATCGACACAGCCTGTTGCTGATGCCGAGGCTTACCTCGACGCAAAAGGAATCAAGTATATAGAGAAGACCGGCACTAATAATGATGAGGTTTCAACTGCCGCTGATGCGCTTATCGCTGAAGGCGTCGATGCAATCTTCACACCTACTGACAACACAATCATGACAGCTGAGCTAGCCATATACGAAAAGCTCGCAAAAGCCGGCATCGCGCACTACTGCGGCGCTGACTCATTTGCACTCAACGGTGCGTTCATCGGCTATGGCGTTGACTACTCCAATCTCGGAGTCGAGACTGCAGACATGGTCGCCGATATCCTTGTAAACGGCGCTGATCCCGCAACAACAGCAGTCAAAACATTTGACAACGGTATTGTCACGATCAACACCGATACAGCAACAGCTCTCGGTCTTGATCTTGCAACTGTCGAATCAGCAATCAAGCCGCTCGCAACTCAAATCACTAAGACTGCTACAATGCAGGAATTCGGTGACTGAACTGGCAGATAAACATGTTTTATTGCTCTCCGGACAATTCTTTAACAAAGAATTGTCCGGAGAGTTTATAATATGAGATACACGGGTCCAAAGTACATTCTGCGTTTCTGTTGTAGAAAAACTGAATGTACTCTTTACACCTGCATCATTACATACATAATTCTGGAGGAAAACAGTTTTGTTTCTTACCGTGGGAATCGTTCAGACAGCCTTTGAGACCGGGCTTATCTACAGCCTGGTCGCGTTGTCGCTATTCATAAGTTTCACAATTCTTGATGTCTGCGATCTTTCAACGGACGGCTGCTACACACTCGGATGCGCAGTCGGCGCCCTTGTGACGCTCGCCGGTCACCCGATCCTGGCAATATTTGCATCAATGGCAGCCGGCATCCTGTCAGGTTTCATAACAGGAATCCTTCAGACGACATTCCGCGTGCAGAGCATACTGGCAGGAATCATCGTAAACACCGGACTTTACACAATAAACCTCGCGGTCATGGGTTTTAAATCAAATGTCGCGATTTTTGGAACAGACACTGTTTTCTCAATGTTCAAAAGCCTTTCGGTCAGCGAATTCTGGCAAAACTGGAGCTCACTTATACTATTGCTCCTCATTGTTGGAATAGTGGCGATCCTGATGTTCCTCTTCCTCGGGACCAGACTTGGCCTGTCAATAAGAGCTACGGGCGACTCACCCGCAATGGTAAGGGCATCATCAATCAACCCGGGATTCATGGTTGTTTTCGGTCTGTGTCTGTCCAATTCGCTCACGGGTCTCGCCGGCAGCCTCATCGGTCAATACAATAAAATGAGTGATATCAATCTCGGGACCGGTATGGTCACGATTGCCCTCGCTTCACTGATCATTGGCCAGACGTTTTCCAATCACAGCATAAATATGATGTGGAAAATTGCGTCAGTCGTTATCGGCTCCGTAATTTACCGTTTTATCATTTCAATTGCTCTTCGCCTCAACGTCCCGACAGAAGCATTCAAACTTGTTTCGGCACTCATTGTTGCAGTAGCGATCGCAGCTCCGCAGATGAAAGAAATTATTTCAGTACGAAGAAGAAGATCAGCAGAGATCAGGACCAGAAAAGCTGAAATCCATACTCACAGCGACAAAGGAGGTAATGACTGATGCTTAATATCAACAATATCAGCAAAACCTTCAACCCCGGTACTGTCAATAAGAAGGTCGCTCTTGACCACCTTTCACTCACGCTTAATGACGGTGATTTTGCAACAATAGTTGGCAGTAACGGTGCCGGCAAATCAACACTCTTCGGTGCGATAGGCGGTTCTTTCTACGTAGATGAGGGATATATTGAGCTCGACGGCAGCGACATTACTTTTGAGAAGGAGCACCAGCGCAGCCATTACATCGGTCGTCTTTTCCAGGATCCTCTGACCGGAACGGCTCCGCACATGACAATCGAGGAAAACCTGGCGATTGCATACCTCAGGGCTTCTTCGCACACATCAGTCCTCAGTCGTATTTCCGCAAAGGATCGCTCGTTCTTCCGCGAACAGCTATCGCTTCTTAATATGGGACTCGAGGACAGAATGAAGAACCCTGTAGGACTCCTGTCAGGCGGTCAGCGCCAGGCACTTACTCTGCTGATGGCAACAATGGTAACACCTAAGATCCTGCTGCTCGATGAACACACTGCAGCGCTTGATCCGGCAACAGCAACAAAAGTCCTCGATCTCACAAAGAAGATCGTTTCCGAAAGAAAAATCACCTGCCTCATGGTCACACACAACATGACTCAGGCGCTGGAACTCGGAAATCGCACTCTTATGATGGACGAGGGAAGGATCATTCTCGACACGTGCGGTGCTGAACGAAAAGGCATGACAGTTGATGATCTCCTGGCAAAGTTTGCTGCCAATGCCGGCGAAGAATTTGATAACGACAGAATATTACTTTCCACTGAAAAAGGGGAATAACAAGAAAAGGAGCGTGACAGACATGTCACTCTCCTCTTGTTTTGTCTGATGAAAAATGTAATACGGCGCAACCAGAGCTGCGCCGCCTGAAATTATCAGGAACTGACTACATTCGATTGCGGCACTGCAGTCACACCGGTTCGTCGGTCAGCGACTCATGTTTTACAAGGTTGAAAACAACGATATACATCACGATCACAAAGACGATGAACAATACAGTCGCGAGTTTGTTACCTATCATTGCACATGAATCATAGAACCCGTGGAAGAACACAGCACTCAGATAGGCCATCCACTTATTGAATGTGGCCTTGCCCCTGTAACCGGCGTCAGACCACAGTTTTGCCCGGCCATAAAAGACACCCATGAACACGGCAAAACCCATGTGACCCGGAATTGCAAGAAGTGCTCTTGCCGGCGCAACGGGAAGCCCATAGCCGAAGACATACTCAATGTTCTCAAAAGCTGCGAATCCAAGGGACACCGAGACCGCATAGACGATGCCATCGAAACGATAATTGAAATTCGGATCATTCCACGTTCGCCTTTGAAGGAAGAAGAACTTTGTTCCCTCCTCAACAACGGCAACGACAATGAACGCCAGCACTATTGAGTACGCGGGATTGTCCTCGCTGATGAAATTCGGGAGTATTGCTTCCCCGATGGATTCCAGCACAATTGAACAAAGAGCCGCAAGGACACCTTTGAACATAAGGTTCCCGACGAGACCTATCGGCTCCTGCTCCACCTTATCCTGCCTGTAAACATAAATAAGCAGTGCGATTGCCGGCCCCACGGCCGCAATCATATAAATTGTAAGAATCGTCATACCCGGCAACACAAAGAACATGATAAGCACCTCCCTGCGGAGCAATATTTTGTTATAAAACTACTGTTCAGTATAGCAGAACGCAGGGTAATTTGTGAATCATGTTCAATTTTATATCAAAGGAAGCAAGGCCACATGCGCAGATTTTCCGACGTACGACTTTGCAAAAAGTACCCAGTCCTGGAGGAGAACAAACCAATGAACAAGTTCAAAGCATTTCTAAAGAAAAAGGATATCGAGATCTCCGTAAAACGCTACCTGATCGATGCGCTCGGAGCAATGGCGCAGGGGCTCTTCTGCTCGCTGCTTATCGGCACGATAATAAACACTATAGGGACTCAGTTCCACATAAGCTTCCTTACTGCAACAGTTGCGACAATTGCCGGCACTGATTACACTGTCGGCGGCCTGGCGACCGCAATGAGCGGCCCCGCAATGGCAGTCGCGATCGGCTACGCACTGAAATGCCCGCCGCTTGTTCTGTTCTCACTGATTACAGTAGGTTTTGCCTCTAATGCACTCGGCGGCGCCGGCGGTCCTCTGGCTGTCCTCTTCGTCGCGATCATCGCTTCCGAAGTAGGCAAGGCTATTTCCAAGGAGACAAAAGTTGATATCCTCGTGACCCCGCTCGTCACCATTGGCGTCGGCATTCTGCTCTCAGCATGGTGGGCTCCGGCACTCGGCGCTGCTGCCATGAAGGTCGGAACACTTATAATGTGGGCGACAGAGCTTCAGCCGTTCCTCATGGGAATCGTCGTTTCAGTTCTTGTCGGCGTTGCACTCACCCTTCCTATATCATCAGCCGCGATCTGTGCGGCACTCGGTCTCACCGGACTTGCCGGCGGCGCCGCTGTCGCAGGATGCTGTGCGCAGATGATAGGTTTTGCCGTGATGAGCTTTAAGGAAAACAAATGGGGAGGCCTCGTCTCACAGGGCATCGGAACATCAATGCTGCAGATGGGCAACATAGTAAAGAATCCGAGGATCTGGATCGCTCCAATACTTACTTCAGCGATCACCGGGCCGCTCGCGACCTGTGTTTTCAAGCTTCAGATGAACGGCGCCGCTGTTTCATCAGGCATGGGCACCTGCGGACTTGTCGGCCAGATCGGTGTTTACACCGGCTGGGTAAACGACATTGCTAACGGTCTCAAAACATCCATAACCTCATGGGACTGGATCGGACTCATCATGATCTCCTTCATACTACCGGCCATCCTCACCCCGATCTTCAATCAGATTGCCAGAAAACTCGGCTGGGTCAAAGATGGAGACATGAAGCTTTCATAAGTCAGTTTAAGGTTCCTGTGTAATTATGAAGTAGAATTAAGTGACGGATACACAAAGACGCCCACTTTATCATTGGCCTATATACAGAAGTTCTCGCGGGGAAACAGGCTATGAGATTACTGCTTGCAGAAGATGAAAGGTCGCTTTCAAAAGCAATTGTAACGATACTGAGAAAGAATAATTATGAGGTGGATCCTGTCTATGACGGGCAGGATGCCATTGATTATCTTGAGAACGGCACTTATGACGGGGCAATTCTCGACATAATGATGCCGCGTATGGATGGCCTGTCCGTGCTCAAAAAGCTTCGCGCCGGAGGCAGTCAGCTGCCAGTCCTTATTCTCACCGCCAGATCAGAGATTGACGACAAAGTCGCGGGTCTCGACAGTGGGGCCAATGATTATCTGACAAAACCTTTTGCTGTGCCTGAGCTTATGGCCAGGATCCGCGCCATGACAAGAACGCAGTCGGCGCAGAATTCATCACAGCTGACCTTCGGGAATATAACGCTCGACCAGACAACCTTTGAGCTCTCATCGCCCGGCGGCAAGTTCCGCCTCGCCAACAAAGAATTTCAAATGCTCGAGCTCCTCATGAGCAACCCGCATCACCTTATTTCAACAGAACAATTCATGGAGAAGATCTGGGGTTTTGAGAGCGAAGCTGATCTCAGCGTCGTTTGGGTCTATATTTCATATCTCAGAAAGAAACTGACTGCACTTGATGCAGATGTTCAGATCAAGGCATCGCGAAACGCAGGATACTCACTGGAAGAAAAGAATTAGAAGATGATCAGGAAATTACGCAGAAAACTCATAGCCGCTTCCATGCTGGCCATGGCGCTTGTACTCATCGCCATAATAGGCGCTATAAACGTGGTCAACTATGCAAATATGGTCGGGCAGGCCGATGGCATACTTTCGATTCTTGCGGAAAACGACGGCCATTTTCCGGAGGCCGGCCCCGGCAGTGATCCGGCAAATGCAGATGACAACTCACAAGTCACCCCGGATGCCGATCCTGCGGCTCAAAACAATGCAGGCAATTCCCCCGCACTTTCCGGCGACACAAAAATTCACCGCGACCCGTATTTTGGCTCGCCTGAACTCCCCTATGAATCAAGATATTTCTCGGTCATGATAGATGAAAATGGGGGTGTCATGAATGTTGACACCGTAAAGATCGCCGCGATCGATGACAGCACCGCTGAAAGCTACGCCGAAGATATCATCTCATCCGGATCTACATCAGGTTTCAGGGACAGTTACCGCTACATTGTGTCTACCGGCAGTGATTCGGCAGCGACTCTGGTCATCTTTCTCGACTGCTCGCAGCGCCTTTCAAACTGCCGTTCCTTCCTTATCACCAGCACACTGGCGTCACTCGTCGGACTTGCAACAGTACTTGTGCTCATAATTCTTTTCTCCGGCCGGATGATCAAGCCTGTACTCGATGGCTACGAGAAGCAGAAGCGCTTTATAACAGACGCCGGTCATGAGATCCGCACGCCTATAACCGTTATCAGCACAGACGCTGATGTCCTCGAAATGGAAAACGGTCAGAACGAATGGGTGACCGACATAAAAGCACAGACGACGCGCCTCGCAGAACTTACGAACGATCTTGTTTTCCTCTCAAGAATGGACGAAGCTCAGCCCAAAGTCCAGATGATCGAGTTTCCCTTCTCCGATCTCGTCCAGGAAACCGCTGACGGCTTTAGGGCCGCAGCAAAGGCTCAGGGCAAAACATTCACGACCGATATTCAGCCGCTCATCACAGTGAACGGCGATGAAAAGAGCCTACGCCAGCTCGTCTCCATACTTCTCGACAACGCGCTCAAATACTCACCTGAAGGCGGTTCCATAAGTCTGTCCCTAAAAAAGGAAGGCCGCTCATTAAAGCTCGTCGAAGAAAACACAACTTCTTATGAAATCACAAAAGAAACCGTAGACAATATGTTCGAGCGCTTCTACCGCGCCGATTCCTCTCACAGCACAGATAATGAAAAAGGCGGGTACGGCATAGGACTTTCCATAGCAAAGGCCGTGGTCTCTGCACATAAAGGCAAGATTACAGCCTCCTCCAAAAATCCACATTCCATAATGGTGACTGTATCTCTTCCATGTTCAGACATATTCACATAGCTGCTACAAGTTTCCTGATGAGATTATCCTTCATCTTTTGTGGCTCCGATTTCATCAATCACATGGCTTATAGCTTCCGTGGTCTTCTGCCTTATTCCGCAGTTTTCTGCAATTTTGTTCCAGTGACCGACCGCTTCCTCTACATCGCTGATTATCCGTTTGCATTTTGCCATTGAAATATCCATATTACTTCCGCTCTGCATAAGGTCAGATTGTGTTATACCAATAGCTTTATTATTAACTGTCATCTGATGGGCAGAGAGCCATTTATTTCCTGCATTGTAAGAAAATGTCATATCGTACGCAGGCGACAGATGCCAGATCCCACTTTTGTCCATAAGAAACGAGGTGTTCTTGACATGATCATCATGATTCACCGCCAGAACATTAAAGACCATTCTTCTGTAAAACTGCTCAATATCTGATGCCGGAAGGCTCATCCGCCTCATGATGGATGCAGCCTGTTCATAACTGCACAAATCCGGAATATTATAATCAATGTGTGCAATTGCTCCCAGCGTCTGCATATGAAGCTTATTCCCATTTGTCCTGTCAAATCGCTTAGTAAGAAAATGATTTCTGTCATGTTCACTGAAAATAAGACTTTCAGTCATGTTTATCCCGGCTTCCAGTGCCATTTTGTAGTATGCATATTCTACCAATGTGTATTCAGGTGCATCCTCAAGAGCATGATCTCCGTTTTGTGTAACTCCATCAAATTTAATCAGATAGTAATCAAAACCATCCCCCTGCGATACCTGTCCTGACCTGATCTCATTTGTTTTGCCATTCCATGCTATTACTGCCTTTGCTCTGGCTCCTCCTGCGGAAGTGCCCAATTGCAGCAACTGACTGAAAGTTTTCGGGTCTGTCTTCTCAAATCTGACATCTTTCCTGTTACTGAGAATATCGGAAGCAAAACTTATCATGTCCGCCACATCAATAATTTCCGCTTCTCCAGCTGAAGGACCGCAGGCAGGAACATATTCCAATGCGCCCATTCCTCTTGTCCCCGTGTAACAGAGCCGGTCAATTATGTTAAAGTCACTTTCTGATTTTCCCTGTGAAGCAAGCCATTTTTCAATCACTGCGTTGCCGAACCGGTCAGGAAGCGAATCAGCTATCAGCCCGGGCGCACCATGAAATGATGTTCCAGCAAGCCCAGGGAACTCGTATATTCTATTTGACAGCATCATTGAGACTGGCGAGATCTCTATTCCGCTTTTTGCAAAACTACTGTCGTATTCAAATGATATGTAAGGCCTGTCATCCGGCAAATGGATAATGCCGATACGCGTACCCCACATATAGACTTCCGCAGTGTTTATCAATTCTCGTCACCCCATTTGAATTTCTTCTCACAGACCGCTTGTTCTTTACGGCTCTTATAAGCTCTTTGCCTCTGAGCCTTTTTGTCCAGAAAAGCTGACGGTCTCTGCGTCACATCAGGTATGAGCATGTTCAGATTCTGCCCAAGTCCCAGCGCGTCCATTATCTTTATCAGATTGCTGAATCTGATGTCATTGCCTGATTCAAATAGTTGTATGCATCGCAGCGATACCCCTGATCTGTCTGACAGCTCGCTCTGCGTCATCGGGTATTCGATCCTGTATCTCCTTGCTCTCTCACTGATTATTTCTATGCAGGCATTCGACGTCATCTCATAAGCATTCATATCAGCATCCTCTTAAACAAATAATAACTCTGTTCGTAGTAATATGCAATATATTACGTATTATCCACTAATTTTTGTTATAATATGCATATTTTTGCGTGTTTTTTGTTTTTAATGCCACCGTCCTCATATCCGCGACTCTGTTTTTCCATGCCGTTCTCTGTGTTATAATTCTGTTCATGGAATTCTACTCTCTCGCATTCATAATATTCCTCGCGGCAGTGATGCTCGTGAATTATACGATCATGAAGAAGCACCAATGGATCTGCCTGCTGGCAGCATCGTTGGCCTTCTATTTTGTTGCGGGCGGAATTCACATAGTTTTTATTCTTGTGACCTCGCTCTCCATCTGGCTCTGCGGACTGGGAATCGAACGCGCCGCTCTCAAATACCGCGCCGCGCGCAAGACTCCCGGCATCGACAGGAAGCAGGCAAAACAAGTTATGCAGCGCAGTAAGCGTGTTTTCCTGATAACCGGTCTCGCCGTGAATCTCGGAATCCTATGCTATCTCAAGTATTGGGAAGCTCTGTTTGACACAAACCTTGGGCTTGTTCTGCCGCTCGGGATTTCTTTCTATACTTTTCAGTCCATCAGTTATCTCATCGATATGTACGATGACAAGTATCCGGCGGAAAAGAGTTATCCCAGGTTCCTTCTCTTCGTCTCCTGGTTCCCTCAGCTCCTTCAGGGTCCCATAGGGCGCTATGATGCACTGAAGCCGCAGTTTGATGCGCAGCACAGTCCTGACCGCGAGAAATTCGGCCGTGCCCTGCTCCTCATCCTCTTCGGTCTCATGAAGAAATATGCCGTCGCAGATATGCTGACAGGTGACATCGCTGTTCTCTTCGACGGCGGCCACGCTGCAGAACTCCCCGGCTGCCTCGTGGTCCTCGGCATACTCCTTTATTCTGCGCAGCAGTATTGTGACTTCTCCGGTGGTATAGACATCGTGCTCGGCATCTCTTCTCTCCTCGGAATAGAGCTGTCACCAAACTTCAGACAGCCTTACTTTTCCGTTTCACTCGCAGACTTCTGGCGCAGATGGCACATCTCCCTCGGAACATGGATGAGAGATTACGTTTTCTATCCTTTCGCGCTCCTGAAGCCGATGCACAAATTCAGCGTATGGGCATCGAAGAAATTCGGCACTCACATAGGCCGCGCGCTGCCGGCATGTATCGCAAATATACTTGTTTTCCTGGTGGTCGGCGTATGGCACGGACCCGAACTTCACTATGTTCTCTGGGGTCTTTATAACGGCATTGTAATCGCGCTCAGCGAGCTCCTCGCGCCATGTTTTGCATCGCTTGGCAGCTTTTTCCACATCAAAACTGATTCACGCGGATTCCACATTTTCAGGATCATCCGCACCTTTATAATCGTCAACATCGGCTGGTACTTCGACAGGATCTACGACTTCCGCGAGAGTTTTGCCTGCCTTGCGCACACATTCACGGATTTCAGAATTTCGTACCTGCCCGAGGGCTTTGCCAACACCATCCTGAACCAGACAAATTCCAATCCGAAGTACACGATGAGCGCTCTCGCAATCGCGGCGATATCGCTCGTTATCGTCTTCTGCGTAAGCTTCATGAAGGAAAAAGGTATCGACGTTTACTCCCGCTTCAAAACAAGTAACCTCGTTGTGCGTTTTGGCGTGCTGTATCTGATGCTCTTCCTTTTCCTCGGATCATTCATGATGGTCCAGAATGCCGGAGGCTTCATGTATGCGAACTTCTGATAAGCCATCACAACTGAATCAGGTGAATCCCGATCAGGTGAAAGCCGGCGTGCAGAATTCACGCTCACACGAGTCCGAAGTGAGCATGGACTCCGGGACTAATCAGCATGTTACGAAGAAATCCCATGCTTTCAAGTCTCTGATAATAATCCTCTGCTTCGTGTTGATCTTCGTTCTTCTTAACCAGCTCTGCTGTTTCCTCTTCGAGCCGTACCTCGGCTCCTCCGAAGAGATGTGGCGCGGTTTTCGCGCAAAGGATAACGTTGATCTTGTCTACACAGGCTCATCGCAGTGCATCACCGGAATCGATCCGTCAGTTGTCGACAGAGAGCTTGGCACAAGTTCGTACAATATGGGCACTAACATGCAGTCATTTTACAGCTCATATCACGCCATCAAGACCGCTATTGAAGAGAAGCATGTCACGACTGTCGTGCTCTCGCTTGACGATGAGCTCCTTTATGAAGACTTCAACAACAACTTCCGCGCGGACGCAAGTTTCCAGCACGCGGCTGATAAGACTGCACCGAACATCGCTGCAAAACTGGAGGGAGCCACTGGTTTTGCCGTGGGAAGCTCGTTCTTCTCAAAACCCGGTTCCGTGAATTATCTGTTTCCGTGGATCTATAACCGCGATATGGATGTTGCAAAGAACGTGAAAGAAAAGATTAGTGGCGAAATACTTGAAAGTGATGTGGCTGCGCACCGCGACAGCAACGGTTTTCTCCCATCTGATGAAGTTATGGTTCCCGATAATCAATATGTCAGCGTCGAAGATGCGCTCGAATGGGACAGAACAGCCAATACCGTTAAGGATCTTCATCTTATAGACAGTAATCGCGATGAACTCGAAAAAATTTGCCGGCTCTGCAAAGACAATGGTGTGACACTTATCACCGTCACCTTCCCATACCCCAATTACCTGACCGTCTATTCTGTGAAATCTTACGCCGATATGCAGAATGAACTCGGCGGGCTCTTCGGCTCATACGGCTTCTCATATTACAACTGTAACCTGGTGCGCCCGGAATTCTACAATACAGGGGAGCTCACGTGGTACAAAGATAAAGGGCACATGAATACCGAAGGTGCCGCTAACTTCTCATCGTTCATGGCAAAACTCATCAAAGCTGAAACATCTGAGGGTCATGGTGCGACAACTGATGGCAACGGTGCCTCAAGTGAATGGTTCTACAGGCTTGTTGTCGATGATAATGGCGCAAGACTGGAATAAAACTTAATGATTCCAACTGTGACCAGGCGCAGATCAGTTTTAATCTGATTGCCCGGCTTTTGCTTTTCCACTTATCAGGCTGTGATCAAGCCATTTCTGGCTGATGAATCTCCATGTGTAAAATATACCGCGGAGCGTCCAGTCAGCGAACATACCTATCCAGACTGCAATCGGTCCGAATCCGAAAACGCGGATCAGGACTGTCGCAAGCGCGACCCTGCAGAACCACATTGTGCAGCTTGATAAGACCATGGAGAATTTCACATCTCCCGCGGCTCTCATGCCGTACCCCGGCACAAATGCGAGAACCCAGAAAACCGGTTTTACCACAGTGATCCATCCCACCATGTTAAGGCAGAGAAGACCCGCCTCATGTTCCATACCGGCAATATATATCACAGGGTATGTCAGGCCGTAAACTATGAGACAAGACAGGAAAACCACAAGATACGCAAGTTTTGTCAGCTTTACTATGTAGTATTTGGCCTCTTCCTTCTTCCCTGCGCCGATGCACTGGCCTACCACAGTCATAAGTCCTATTCCAATTCCGATTCCGCCTATGCCGTTCAGACTTTCCAGGATAGCAGTCATCGCCTGCGCCGCTATCGCCGTCGTTCCGAGGATCGACACGCTCGACTGTATCGCGAGTTTGCCGAACTGGAACATCCCGTTCTCAATTCCGGATGGGATGCCTACTCCGAGCACCTTCGCGATCATGCTCCAGTGTGGCCTGATCTTCAGATAATGACTTATCACGATCGGCTGATCAGGACGTCTCAGGTATATAAAAACAACGACAGCACAGAATATCCGTGATATAAGTGTTGATAATGCCGCTCCGAAAACTCCCCAGCCAAAACCAAATATGAGAATTGCGTTTCCGACAATATTCATTACATTTGAAATAAGCGATATTGTCATTGGGAATTTGCTGTTGCCACCGGCTCTGTAAAATGCCGATCCACTCTGAAACATGGCCATGAACGGATACGAAATAATTGTCACAATGAAGTATGTCACGGAATACGACATGACGTCAGGATCCACAGTGCCAAAAACAAGTGACAGGATCGGTCTGCACCATATGAGACCTGCTGCCATGATTGCGATTGATATAACGAACGATGTCAGCGTGACCTGTTCCGCCGCATCCTGGCTGAATTTTCTGTTACCGTGCCCGATATATTGCGAGCAGACTATTGTTCCGCCTGTAGCGAGTGCCGCAAATATCTGAATGAAGAGGACATTAATGGAATCAACGAGCGATACCGCAGAGATTGCGGCGCTGCCGACCCTCGACACCATCATCGTGTCCATCATTCCCATGAATGAGTTAAGCAGCTGCTCGAGAATAACCGGTATAAGAAGCGCCTTGAGCGCCGCGTTGCTGAACATCAAATGCGCGCCGTCAATCTCGGACGCATTGTAAAAATGCGACGGTCTTATTTGTTTTGAATGATTATTAACTGAAGCCATATGTCTTATGCACTTTCGTTTATCAACATGTATTGCTTAATATTAGCCCATTGTCAGCGAATTGCAACCCGTAACTTTCAGGAATATTTGTCATCGCTTTGGGCGGTATTCAAAACAAATCTATTAGTAG
>JAQWCI010000208.1 GCA_028706005.1 Lachnospiraceae bacterium | reverse complement strand
TTATAGGGACAAGCGCCTCGAGATCTTCCTTTGTCATGATCGAGCCCGTCGGGTTATTCGGGAACGGCAAAACAAGTATTTTCGATTTTTCTGTGCAGGCGCTCTCGAGTTCTTCGGGCGTAAGACGGAATTTGTTCTCCGCTTTAAGATTGATTATCACAGGTTTTGCATCAGCGAGGATCGCGCATGGCTCATAGGAAACATAGCTCGGCTGCGGTATCAGCACCTCATCGCCGGCATTTATCATCGCGCGGAACATGAGGTCAATAGCCTCAGAGCCGCCGACTGTAATAAGGATCTCGTGTATGGGATCGTAATCTACGCCCTGCGAGCGCTTCATGTAATCAGCTATCGCGACGCGAAGCTCCTTGAGCCCTGAATTCGATGTATAAAATGTGCGTCCCTTTTCAAGAGAAAAGATACCCTCATCGCGGATGTGCCACGGTGTCTCAAAATCGGGCTCGCCGACACCAAGAGATATTGCATCCTTCATCTCGCTCACGATATCGAAGAACTTCCTTATCCCGGACGGCTTAAGTGAAACTGTTTTGTCAGACAACGAGTCCTCTGTGCGAGGCGCCATTGCCTGAGAATTATCAGATGTATTCATATTTAAACTCCACCTATTCTTACGGCTTTCATCATGGCGTGATCATTTCTCTCTTATCTTCTTCGGGTTTCTCGAGGATCGTGCCGTGATCCTTATATTTCTTGAGGACATAGCTCGTCTGTGTGCCTGTGACTGTATCGAGAGTCGAGAGTTTTGACGTGACAAAAGTCGCGACTTCCTTGAATGTGCGGCCTGCGAGAGTGACCAGAAGATCGCAGCCACCCGAAATCAGGTATACTGATTCGACTTCCGGATACTTGTAAATGCGCTCGGCTATCTTGTCGAAGCCCTGACCGCGCTGCGGTGTGACATGCACTTCTATGAGCGCCGTGACCTTATCGACGCCGGTCTTGTCCCAATCGATCATAGTGTGATAACCGCAGATGACACCATCGTCTTCCATCCTCTGCAGCTTGTTCAGCACATCGATTTCCTCAGTGCCGAGCATGACCGCGAGTTCTTTCGTATTGATGCGGCTGTTCTTTTCTATTACACTTAGAATTCTCTCATCGGTTGCGTCCATGATAACCTCCATATCTTTTGAACAATAATAGCACATTCTCAATCGTCAAGTTCATCATTCATATCCGAGCGCTTCAGCGAGAAAATAAATTCGCTGCCGACGCCCTCGGTGCTGACGAGGTTGATGTTCTCGCCGTGGGCTCTTATTATCTCGCGTACTATGGAAAGGCCGAGTCCCGTGCCGTTCTTGTCCTTGCCGCGCGAGAGATCCGTCTTGTAGAATCGCTCCCAGATCTGCTTCTGATCTTCCTTGGGGATCCCGATCCCGCTGTCCTTCACGGAAGTGAATATTTTGCTGTGTTTTTCGGTCGTCTCGATCCGCACGACGCTGTCGTGGTGACTGAACTTAAGCGCGTTATCAACAAGATTGTAGAGCACCTGCTCAATACGTTCCACATCCCCGTTCACATACAGCTTTTCGCCAGTCAAAACAAGTTCTATCGCGACTTTCTTGTCCTTGCATGTCTGTTCGAACGATTCCGCGACTTCTCTTATGATCGCATTTATATCAAAATCGGTCTTGTGAAGGAGCATGCCGGAAGTGTTCAGGTTGTTGAGTGTGAGCAGTCCGTTTGTCAGTTTTGTCAGACGGTTTGTCTCATTCAGCACGACCTTCAGGTACTTTTCGTGCATTTCCGGCGGTATCGTTCCATCGATCATCGCCTCCAGGAATCCTTTTATGGAAGTCAGCGGCGACCTGAAATCATGCGAAACATTCGCCACAAATTTCTTCTGATCATCCTCCTGCCTTGCAATCTCGGAAGCCATATAATTCAGTGAGGCCGAAAGGTAGCCCATTTCATCCTCTGACTCGACTTTGATCCTGTAATTCATATTCCCGGCCGCATATTGTTCTGTCGCAGTCGTGATCTTCTTGAGCGGAATATATACCATCTCTGTGAAGAATATCAGAACTATAAGCGAGAGCAGGAACAAAACAAGAAGTTCAAGATATGAAATGTTCAGCAGTGAGTTCGCAGAATCCACTATCTGTGAATACGGAAGATGTATACACACGTAGCCCTTTATTCTGTATTCACCTGTTATGGGTGCAATTACTGAAATCTGATCTTCTGTGAACCACCCGAAGAAAGTCCCGACGACATACTGATCCTTGTTGACCACGGACGGGTCATAACCCTCGACATTAACTACCGCCTGGGGATCAATTGTTTTGGCGGAATCAACGACCATACGTCCCGACGGGTTCAATATCCATATCTCGGCATCCATAAAAGTCGCGATTGAGGATAGCTGGCGCTGCACAGAATCGAGCGAAACCTCCGAATTATAAAGGTCAGTCGCATATGTGTTCGCAATCAGCGTCGCTTCGCGGTACATATCATCGGCCTTCTCACGCCTCGTGTGCTCGAGCGTCATGCTCGAAACAAAGGTCGCCACTATCGTAAATCCGAAGATCCCGAACAGGACGTAAGCCAGTATGAATTTGAAATACAGAGTTTTCCGCATGCTTTCCTTTACAATCTGCGTTGGTAAATTTATACCGCGCAGATTTCAAATTTATATCCGATGCCCCAAATGGTTGAGATCTTCCAGCTGGGATTATCGCTTATCTTCTCGCGGATTCGTTTTATATGTACGTCGACTGTGCGGGTGTCACCGATATATTCATAGCCCCAGATCTGATCAAGGAGCTGCTCACGGGTGAAGACACGGTTAGGTGATGATGCCAGGAAGTACAGAAGTTCAAGCTCCTTGGGCGGCATCTCCACGGGGTGCCCCATATAGATCACGGAGTAATTCGTGAGATTGATGATAAGATCAGGATATTCAACGATCTTCTCATCCATGGTCTCAGACCCCTGACTCTGAGGGCGTGTGCGCCGCAGGACTGCCTTGACTCTGGCGACAAGTTCCTTAGTATCAAAAGGTTTTTCCATATAATCATCCGCGCCGAGCTCCAGCCCGAGGACTTTGTCGAAGACCTCGCCCTTTGCTGAGAGCATTATTATCGGCACCTGGCTCTTTGTCCGCACTTCTCTGCAGACCTGATAACCATCTATTCCAGGCAGCATGAGATCGAGCAGGATCAGATTCGGCTGGTAGCTGTCTACCGCATCCAGTGCCGATTCTCCGTCCCCGACTGTCATTGTGTCATAGCATTCCTTTGTGAGATACAGGCTGATGAGCTCCGCAATATTCGAGTCATCATCAACGATCAATATCTTTTGTTTTGAAACAGCCATAATCTTCCACCATGCCTTCTAATCGAGTGTTACTATTGTAACACCTGCATCTCCCTCTCCGAAATCTCCCGGCCGGTACGAC
>JAQWCI010000207.1 GCA_028706005.1 Lachnospiraceae bacterium | reverse complement strand
TTAATGTCATATGTAAGCGTGGATGTGGTTGATGGAGCAGGTGCGGTTATTCCTGATACATCGAATGAGTAGCTTTCGCTTCCGTCAACTGTTTCTGTCTCTGCAATACTCTCTGAGACAGTTTCTTCTGTATCATCTGATGCTGGATTTTCTTCAACTATGACCGGTTCTTCCGGAGCTGCCTGTTCCTCATTGACTTCTTCTACTATTGCATCAGGTTCTTCTGCCTTTGGTTCTTCTGCAGGAATTTCTTCTGCCGGAGCGTCTTCCAATGTTTCTTCAGGAATCGCTTCGTCGATCGATGTCTTGGGTTCTTCCGGATTTTCTTCAGGAAGGGCTTCAGGTTCTGTGACTTCCGTTACGACCGTTTCTGTGTAATGCACTGTCACATTCACGGTTCCATTCTCTGCGACTTCGAACGATGCGTGTGTGCCTTCCACCAGTGTTCCGTCCGGTATCGTTATTCCTGTTATAACAATACTGTCGACATTTGCTGTCGCATCAGCTGTCACAATTGCCTTATTGTCTTTGTATTCGCATGAGAAACTTACACTTACTTTTGATCCTTCTGCTGCGCGTACAGGAACTGTCATTGCGACGTTTCCTATCACTCCGAAGAACATCATTACTGACAGGAATACTGCTATGATTCTTCCCCATCCGCCCCTGTGCGTCATTTTCTTTGAATTTCCATTTGTACTAGTCATGCCTTCTTCCTCCCGCAGGCCTTGAAAAAAATGTTGCATCTTGCTCCACATTGTTTGTTGTCTGAAGTTAACTTAATGAACCTGTGTTGTTTGCATGCTCATCATAGCAAACAGCCACCACAGCAATACACCTATGTGACGTATTGCTCTTTTTATGTAATGAAACACCGTTATTCGGTTCTGTTATGCGTATTACGCTGTTGTTCGTATCTCACTGAGACTTCCGCATTTGACGAAGTAAGCCTGATTCTTAACGAAAAGATCCACTAATTCCGGGTTGAAGTGTTTGCCTTTCTCATTTATAAGGTGAGCAATCACCTTATCGCGGCTCATAGCCTTGTGATAGGAGCGATCTGACGTCATTGCATCGAAAACATCACAAATACCGCACATCTGTCCAAGTGGCGATATCTCATTTCCTTTGAGTCTCATCGGATAGCCGGTTCCATCATATCTTTCATGATGCTGAGCAACAGCCACCCTCACCAATTCCATGAGTACCAGAGCTTCCTCGCTTTTGTTATGCCGGTAATCTTTGTTACTGTTCTCAACTATCATCATTCCTATCTCAACATGGCACTGGATCATTCTGCGTTCTTCCATATTCAGCGGGCCTTCTTTATTGAGAAGTGAATCCTTATAAACACTCTTTCCTATATCGTGAAACTTAACTGCACTTTCCACATATTTGAGTTGTTGTTTTGAAAGCTGACCATCGAACAAGCCCTCTATCATAGAAAGTTCATACAAACTTCTTGTATATCTGGCCACATTCTCGCAGTGAATCTTCAGTTCTGGCGCAAGAGTCCTGTATACATCCCACGGATCAAAATTTACATCAATAACAACTTTCATCAACCAAACCCTCCCCTGATATCAGAATCAGATAAACTACAATTACATGTGCCTGTCTGACTATAGGATTCACTTGATTTCAAAAAGGTTCACTGAATTCTTGTGAAATAGTTGTTTTTCATTTAGAATCAATAGGACGGTGACAAAACCTGTTTTGAGTTTTCAAAAAATATGAACCTTTTTAAGAATCAGTGATTCTTATAACTAAGGAGCTCATGAAGAATAATTACAGGGAGATTGCCTCTCTTGTCAGTAAACTAAAGGCGAATGATCAGTCTGTATTCCCCAGAATATATGAGCTTACGTACCAACAGCTCTATTTTCTATGCTTTTCAATTCTCAAGAATGAAGAAGATTCCAAAGATGCTCTGCAGGAAACCTACATTAAGATACTTGCCAACATTTCTTCACTTCAGGACAATACATTATTCATAGCGTGGGCCAATAAGATCGCATACAGCGTAAGCATACGAATGGTCACTAAGAATAGCCCTGATCCGGTGGATGATGAATTTCTGGTTTCATTTGCAGATGAAGATGAAAGCAGGCAACCTTCCGCTTCCGCAGAGAAATCCGAGCGCGCAAGAGTTTTGTCTTCAATGATCGATAATCTTGAAGAAAATCTTCGAACAACGCTGATCCTTAAGTATTTTGATGGACTTAAGATATCTCAGATTGCCAGTATCATGGGATGTCCCGAGGGAACGGTCAAAAGCCGTCTCAACACAGCTAAACGCTTACTCAAAACAAGTATAGAAAAGGAAAGGAAAGGTGGTATATTATTGAGTGCATTTTTCGTATACCCGATTCACGAAGCACTTGCCTATTCGTCCGCCAGTACAGCGCTCGCTCCTGAAGCTGCAAAGCTGGCGCTTGAAAGTATAGTCAGTAAAAGTGGAATAAGCTGCAGTGTCGCATTCACCCCTCAGCCTGCCGCACAGCCAGTCAGACAGTCAAATGCAGCAAACGTCGTTGCCTCTGCAACCACAGCAGCCGCAGGAGTTGCCGCAGTCGCCGCATCAGCGTACATTGCGCTCTCGCCGCCAGTCATCGGCAGCATAAATGTCGGTGTGCCGGCAAGTGGCTATGTAAATGGAGATGTAGCTGTAACAGCAAATGTGGATGCCCCACTCAAAACAATCAGGGAAGTGTATCTGATTTCTGATGATGGCAATAGAATTGACGGAAGTTTTGAAAATAAGACCGCAAGTTTCAGCGTTGATGAAAACGGTACATACACGATTCATGTAGTCACAGTTAATGATCTGACATCCACGGCTGATTTCAGTTTATCGGCTATAGACGATTCTGCTCCGACAATAAGCGGTTTTGACTATACTGAAGATTATCTGACAATAGAATTGAACGATACAGGATCAGGTATAGATTTTTCGTCAATAAAAGGAGTTACTGAGAATGGTCAGGCGATTCTGCCTGTTTCATTTGATGAAAAGAATAATACGGTAACATTTGCTTTTCCAAAGGAGAACTTTAAGCTCAGCGTTAATGATCTTGCCGGAAACGAGTCACATCATTCGGTCAAACTCACACAGGAATAATCCGTATCCGCAGATTCCTCTTCTATTTTGCAGGATCTGCGGTATACTTTGCCCCGCTGACCATTTTGCTGTACACTATATATGTGTCTTCGGTAGCCTCAGCTCCCTGTTCAATTGGCCAGCATGTCATGAGGCTTACTGAGTAAGGAAGAGCATCCTGATATGCAATCTGATACCAGTCATCCTTCAGGTGGTCGTATACCCGATGGCCTGTGACTTCGTATATAAAGGTATCATATTCAGTTTCTATGATAAAAAGATCTCCCTCTTCCATATCAGGGAGATTGGAGAACAGCTGATAATTGTGGGC
>JAQWCI010000047.1 GCA_028706005.1 Lachnospiraceae bacterium | reverse complement strand
ACGGCGGGTTCCTCAAAGAATCAGGGATCCAGATCCGTGAAATGAATGCAGGATGTATCTGCTGCTCACTTGTCGGAGATTTTGGAACATCGCTTAAGGAAGTAATGGCGACATACGCGCCTGACAGGATCCTCATTGAACCATCAGGTGTCGGGAAACTTTCTGATGTCATGAGAGCCATAGAGGACGCATCAAAGGGCACCGATATGAAGCTTAACAGCGCTGTTGCTGTAGTTGATGCGAGCAAGGCAAAACTCTATATCAGGAATTTCGGTGAATTCTTCATCAATCAGATAGAGCACGCAGGGACAATCCTTCTCACCCGCGCTGACAAGACATCAGACAAAACAATGAATGAGGCAATAGAACTTCTCCGTGAGCACAATCCGAGGGCAACTATTATTACGACACCGCTGGGTGAGCTCGATGGAAAAGCAGTCCTCGATACGATAGAAGGCAATGACGATCTACAGAAACAGATGCTTGATGAAGTCCTTGCCTCACATAAAGATGAAGAACATGAGCACCATCATCACCATCATCATGACGAAGATCACGACGATGACGACGATGATGACGATGACGATGACGATGACGATCACGATGAACATGAGCACCACCATCATCACCACCACCATCACGATGGTGAAACGGCACAGGCTGATGAAAATGGCGTAAAACACCATCATTCAGAGCATGACGCCGATGAAGTGTTTGGAAGCTGGGGACTCGAGACACCGGCGAAATATACGAAGGACGAAGTGAGCAAAGCTCTTGATGCACTTATCGACAGCAAGTATGGCACGGTCCTTCGCGCTAAGGGAATGCTCCCTGCAACTGACGGAAGCTGGATAAATTTCGATTATGTTCCGGGTGAGAGCAGTGTCCGCACAGGAAATGCCGATGTCACAGGAAAGATCTGCGTCATTGGTGCAAATCTGAACGACGAAGCACTTGATGAGCTTTTTGAGAAGAAATGAGAGTTCAGGGAAATGTTGCGGTCGTTGACATTAGTGGAACTGCACTCTGAAACGGGAGACATCTGCACAAAATGAAACCAGTATATATAATTAACGGCTTTCTCGAAAGCGGCAAAACATCATTTTTCGCTTACACGATAGGTCAGCCATATTTCCGGGCAAAAGGTCTCACATTGCTTATATCATGTGAGGAAGGAACTGTAGGATACGGACCAAAGCTTCTTTCTGCTACAAAAACAGTCATGGAAAATATTGAGAATGAGGAAGATTTCACGCCTGCAAAGCTCATGGAGCTTGATTCGAAATATCATCCGGAGCGCATTCTTATAGAATGGAACGGTATGTGGAATTACCGCAATATGCGCATTCCCCATTCATGGAGCATAGAGCAGCAGATAACGACTATAGATGCGTCGACATTTTCTGTATATTTCACAAACATGAAGTCCCTGCTTGCAGAACAGATACGCAGCTCTGAGCTTATCATGTTCAACAGGTGTGATGATGTCGATGAGAATGTGCTGCATGGGTATAAGCGCAATGTAAAAGCCATAAATCCAAAAGCCGATCTTATTTTCGAAGATAAGGAAGGCGAGATCGACATGACGACAGAAGAGGATCTCCCTTTTGACATCAATAATGATCCAATAATGCTCGAAGGTATTAATTTCGGAATATGGTACATAGATGCCATGGAACATCCTGACCGCTATGCAGGCAAAACCGTTAGATATACGGGTCAGGTCATGAAACCGCCGGATCTGCCGAAGGACAGCTTTATTCCAGGGAGACCTGCCATGACATGCTGTGCGCAGGATATGAGTTTTATCGGATTTCCGGCCAAATCTGACAGGATCGCAGAACTGAAAGAACATGCATGGATCGACATAACAGCAGATGTTGCTGTGGAAGATTTTCCGGGGTATGACAGACCGGGCGTCGTGCTTAAGGTTAAGAAACTCGAAGCAACGGAAAAGCCGGAACACCCCGTAATTGATTTCTCACAACAGGCATAGTGATCAGACGGGAAATTGAATAATTCGTATTGACTTTAGTTTTGACGTCTATTACAATATCAGCGTATGTGTCTTCAGGACGATATTGCGTGTCTCCGCACCTGAAAACCAGAAAAAAAGCAGATATATCAGTATGGAGGAAATAGTAAAATGGCAAATATTAAGTCAGCCAAGAAGAGAATTCTTACCAATGCCAAAAAGGCAGAGGCTAACAAGGCTGTAAAGACAGGTGTAAAGACCGCTACAAAGAAAGTATCAACTGCAATCGAAACTGGTGACAAAGATGCTGCAAAGCAGGCACTTGCCGCTGCTGAAACAACTATAGATAAAGCTGCTTCAAAGGGCGTTCTCAAGAAGAACACTGCTTCAAGAAAAGTTTCACGTCTCACAAAAGCAGTTAATAAACTGAACTGATCTCTTTGCGGCTAAGTTACGATTAAGGATGAAATTGTATATTTAAGCAGGTGGTTCCGATATAATATTGGGGTCGCCTGCTTTCTGTATTATGCTATACTTTTGTCGTACAAAGATGAGGTGTGCAGAAAGAATAAGTGAATACAAGTAAGGAGAAACATTAATGGCTTTAGAATCACAGGATCATATCCGCAATTTTTGCATAGTAGCACATATTGACCACGGCAAATCGACGCTGGCGGACAGAATGATCGAGATGACAGGCGTGCTGACAAAAAGGGAAATGCAGGATCAGGTCCTCGACAACATGGATCTTGAGCGTGAGCGCGGAATTACTATAAAGTCACAGGCAGTAAGACTCATTTACCATGCGAAGAACGGTGAGGAGTATATTTTTAATCTTATTGATACCCCGGGCCACGTGGATTTTAATTACGAGGTGAGCAGATCGCTCGCAGCCTGCGACGGCGCTATACTTATCGTCGATGCGACTCAGGGAATACAGGCGCAGACTCTGGCAAACTGTTATCTGGCAATAGACCACGACCTGGAGGTCTTTCCTGTTATAAACAAAATTGACCTTCCTTCGGCACAGCCTGAAGAAGTGCGCAAAGAAATCGAGGATGTCATAGGACTCGACGCTTCGGATGCACCGCTGATCTCAGCGAAGAACGGTATAAATATCGACGAGGTCCTGGAGCAGGTGATAACAAAGATACCGGCGCCAAAAGGAGATCCGCGGGAACCTCTTAAGGCGCTTGTTTTTGATTCTCTTTATGATTCATATAAGGGCGTCGTTGTTTTCGTCCGAGTGTTCGACGGCTCGATACGACGCGGCATGAAGGTCAGAATGATGTCGACGGGGGCTGTGGAAGAGATTGTAGAAGTCGGCTATTTTGGACCGGGTCGTTTTATTCCCTGCGATGAACTTGAAACTGGGATGGTGGGTTATTTCACCGCGTCCATAAAAAATATCAGAGATTCAAGAGTCGGTGATACGGTGACTGATGCCGCAGATCCATGTGAGATGGCGCTCCCGGGATACCAGAAGGCGCAGCCCATGGTCTACTGCGGCATGTACCCTTCGGATTCACAGAGATACCCGGAACTTAAGGATGCTCTTGAAAAACTTCAGCTCAACGATGCAGCACTCACATTCGAACCTGAGACTTCTTTGGCACTGGGCTTCGGTTTCAGATGCGGTTTTCTTGGACTTCTCCACATGGAAGTGGTCCTCGAACGCCTTGAGCGTGAGTACGATCTTGACATAATCTCCACAGCACCTGGTGTTGTGTACAGAGTATTCAAAACAGATGGCACGATGACAGAGCTCACAAATCCTTCAGATCTGCCGTATCCTTCGGTCATTGAACACATGGAGGAACCGATAGTAAATGCCGAGGTCATGGTTACTTCGGAATTCATGGGGCCTATAATGCAGCTCTGCCAGGAGCGCCGCGGTGTGTACATTTCCACTGACTACATTGAAAAGACACGCGCGATCCTTAAATATGAACTGCCGCTCAATGAGATCATTTATGATTTCTTTGACGCGCTCAAGTCGAGATCAAAGGGTTACGCGAGTTTTGACTATGAGATGAAAGGCTATGTCCCGTCAAAACTTGTAAAGATGGATATTCTTGTGAACAAAGAGCCTGTAGACGCACTGTCTTTCATAGTTCATGCGGATGGAGCATACGAGCGCGGACGCAAGATGTGTGAAAAGCTCAAGGATGAAATACCAAGGCAGCTTTTTGAAGTGCCGATACAGGCGGCTGTCGGCGGCAGAATAATAGCGCGCGAAACAGTCAAAGCAATGCGCAAGGATGTTCTTGCAAAGTGCTACGGCGGTGATATTTCAAGAAAGAAGAAGCTGCTCGAGAAGCAGAAGGAAGGCAAGAAGAGGATGCAGATGGTAGGCAACGTTGAGATCCCCAAGGAAGCCTTCATGAATGTGCTGAAGCTGGACGATACGAACTGAAGTCAGGAGTCGCAATAATCTGTGGAAAATAAAGTCGCACTGTATATTCATTACCCATTCTGTGTGAAAAAGTGTAATTACTGCGATTTTCTTTCAGCGCCGGCGGACGATGATACAAGGATCAGATATCTGAAAGCGCTGGAGCGAGAGATAAAGAGCTACAGAATGCCTGTAAAGTCTGATCAGGGAGCTATACTGCCGTGTAAAGATGATAATTGCGATTGCAGTACTGGCATAAGGCTTCCAGAGAAATTTTCTGTTGATACGATTTATATTGGCGGAGGGACTCCGTCCATTATGACTCCGGGGCAGTTGGCGGAGCTGATGGATGCGCTGAGGAATAGTTTTGACGTGGATCCTGACGCGGAGATATCGATAGAGTGTAATCCCGGCACTGCCGATCTGGAAAAGCTGACGGACTTCCGCAGTCTTGGGGTAAACCGTATTTCTATCGGTGTTCAGTCGATGAATGACGATGAACTGAGAATACTCGGAAGAATACACTCGTCATCTGATGCGATAAGGATTATCAGGAATGCCAGAGAAGCGGGATTTGACAATATAAACTGCGATCTCATGAGCGCAATTCCGCGGCAGACATGTAAATCCTGGAGAGACACGCTGAACAAAGTGGCTGATTTCGGGATTGAACACATTTCGGCCTACAGCCTCATAATTGAGGAAGGAACGCCGTTTTATGACAATTGCCCGGCACTTCCTGATGAGGATTCGGAACGAAAAATGTACTATATGACAAAAGAAATCCTTTCGTCTTATGGGTATGAAAGATATGAGATCAGCAATTATGCCAGGCCGGGCAGAGAGTGCAGACACAATATCGGTTACTGGACGGGTCATGATTATCTGGGACTCGGGATCGGAGCTGCAAGTCTGATAAGCGGCAGGCGGTTTTCTGATATAAGAGATATCCGGAAATACATTTCATTTTCGGAAAATGATAACTATGAGACCGGAATTCACGGGATCCATGAGAACATCGTGAAACTCAGCATAAACGACAGGATGGAGGAATTCATGTTCCTTGGTCTTAGAATGACAGAGGGTGTTTCGACAACAGATTTCAGTGCAAGATTCGGCAGAACAATTGAAGAGGTTTACGGAGCTGTGATAAAAAGGCAGCTTGAACTCGGGCTTATAACAGACAGAAATGACAGGATCGCGCTGACTGACTACGGAACGGACGTGAGCAATTCAGTGATGGCGGAGTATATGTTTTGACAAAGTTATTTGGTAAGGCGGGTTGACGATAGGGCAACGCAAAGATAGAATAACAAAGTACGTGTTTCATACTTCGAGTGGTATGAACCGGAATCTTGAATTTATGAGGGAAGAAATCGAATGAAGCTGGTACAGAAGGCAAAGTACTTACTGATAGGTATTGCGGCGATGATGGCTGCGGCGGTGTTCACACCTGGAGTGAAGAACGTGAATGCGGCTACGCAGGGAATAGATGTTTCGCAGTGGCAGGGCACGATAAACTGGGGCGCTGTAAAGAACAGCGGTATCAGTTATGCAATGGTCAGAGCCGGGAATATCGCATATGGTCTCGACACAATGTTCGCGTATAACATGACAGCTGCAAATGCGGCCGGCGTAAGGACAGGCGTCTATTGCTATTCATATGCGCTCAATGCGGCTCAGGCAGCTCAGGAAGCACAGTTCGTCGTTGCGGCATGCCAGAACTTCACAGTATCATTTCCGATAGCAATTGATATAGAGGATCAGTCACAGAAGAGCCTTACTCCGCAGCAACAGGCCGAGATAGTCAATGCCTTCTGCGCTGTAATTTATAATGCAGGATATACACCCATGGTGTACACAAGCCGTTCATGGTTCATAGACCGCCTAGGCCCCGTGACATGGGATAAGTGGGTAGCGCAGTATAACAGCTATTGTGATTATCCGGGGACATACTGCATGTGGCAGTACACAAGCAGCGGCAGTGTGAGCGGAATAGCCGGAAATGTGGATATGGATTATCTTTACAAGGACTATTTCTCAATCATCAAACAGACAGGATTTGATGTCCGCGGCGGCTACACATATTACTACAACAACTACAAGAGAGTAGTGGGCCTTCAATCTATATCCGGCAGCATGTATATGTTCGACACGCTTGGTCGGATGACGACAGGATGGGTAGGAGCAGGAACTCAGAAGTATTACTTTGATCCTGAGAACAGCGGTGCGGCAGCGCTCGGCTGGAAGACCATTGCGGGAATCAAGTACTACTTTGGAACTGATTTCTTCGCATCTGTCGGTTACAAGACAATTGGCACTGCCAATTACATGTTCGATGCAAATGGCGCGATGGTCACGGGACTTTACAACAATGGAGTCGGCATACAATATTTCGATCCTGCAACCGGCGCGATGGCAATAGGCTGGACTAAGATCGGAGACGGTTCATATTATTTCGACGTTAACGGATATGAATCTGTAGGCCTTGTATCTATAGGCGGATACAATTATTACTTCGGCGCAGACGGCAAGATGCTGACAGGATGGCAGACAGTTGCCGGTGCAATGATGTACTTCGGTGCAGACGGCAAGATGGCGACAGGATTCACAGTAATTAACGGGTCGACATATGAATTCAACAGCAACGGTGCAATGGTCACCGGGTTTATCAGCAACGCTGACGGAACAGCATATTACTTTGGAGCTGACGGCAAGATGCTGACAGGCTGGCAGTCAATAGGCGGAGGCTGGTTCTACTTCGGAGCTGATGGAAACCTTGTAAGAGATACGATATTTACTGGTGGTTCAGGCATAGGTGTTCAGGTGGACGCGAATGGACTTATGATAGCGCCTGCTGGATATGTGCCAAATATCGGAAGTATGTAAGGAATTAAGAATTAAGTCTGATCCAGTCTAATGTGCTCGTTTGTGTATGCCCGGAATTATCCGGGCATACACTTCTTAAATAATCCAATGGCAGAATCCTCTGCTGATGCCTTCAGTATATCTATTACACTTCTATATCTTTTTCTGTTTAGTTCTCATCACATTTCTTATTTCACAATGCGTGTATTCACACGCGCCACGTCAGGAGGAATCTATGTTCAGTTCTGTAACAACAGGTGCCGTTTTCGGCATCGAAAGCTATTGTATGCAGGTCGAGACCGATATTTCGGACGGGCTGCCTTCTTTCACTATGGTCGGGTATCTGAGCCATGAGATACGAGAGTCTGGGGAGCGGGTTAAGACCGCAATTCGCAACGCCGGAATCAGTATTCCGGCTTCGAGGATCGTCGTCAATTTTTCGCCGGCGGACATCCCAAAACAGGGCGTGGTCGTGGATCTGCCGGTGGCTGCCGGTATCCTATGCTCTCTTGGAGTTCTGAATAATGAAGATGTAAAGGGCGTGCTGATAGCCGGAGAGCTGGGACTTGACGGCGTGATCAAGCCTGTGCGCGGCGTGCTGCCGATAGTCAGGACGGCAAGAGAGAATGGAATACATACATGTGTCTTGCCTGTCGAAAATGTGGCCGAAGGGGCTGTATTCGACGATATGAAGATCGTCGGCGTGGATACGATAAGAAAGATGATCAGGTATCTTTTAGAACCGATAGAAACAAGAGACAGAATCATTGCACCTACCAGGGTGGATATCCAGGCATTATTCACTGAGCAGAGAGCAAATGATGGACTGGATTTCGCAGATGTACACGGGCAGCATGCTGCCAAGAGAGCACTTGAGATAAGTGCCGCGGGCTTTCACAATGTTCTTATGACAGGACCTCCGGGCAGCGGCAAGAGCATGTTGGCGAGGCGTATGCCGGGCATACTGCCACCACTTACCATGAAAGAGAGCATGGAAGTTTCGATGATTTACAGCATCGCTGGCCGTATACCACAGGGAACATCACTTATCACAAAAAGACCGTTCATAGCGCCGCACCATACTATAACGAGATCAGCGCTGACAGGCGGTGGAACAATACCGACACCGGGGGTCATCACACTGGCTGATCATGGCATAGTTTTCATGGATGAGTTTCCTGAATTCGGTCGTGAGAACATAGATCTCTTAAGGCAGCCACTCGAAGATCACGAGATCCAGATTTCAAGGCTTACGGGAGTTTTCACTTATCCCGCACGTTTCCTGCTTCTCGCAGCAATGAATCCCTGCCCCTGTGGCTATTTCCCGGACGTTAACAAATGCAATTGCACAGAACCCGATATAAAACGCTATCTTGGAAAAATTTCCGGTCCGATACTCGACAGAATTGACATGTGTGTATCTACTCCTCAGGTGGAGATCAATGAACTCATGGATGGCAGCAAGGAAGAGAGCAGCGCTGTTATTGCTTCAAGAGTCATGGAATCCAGGCAGCGGCAGGAATTCAGGTTCAGAGGTATGGGATTTCTGTTCAATGCTGACATGGATTCGAGAGCTGTTGAGAAATTCTGCAAACTCGGAAGCTCAGAGGAAAAGCTTTTGAAGAGTGTCTTCAAAAAACTGGAGATGAGTGCCAGAACATATCACCGCGTTCTAAAGACAGCGCGTACTATCGCAGATCTCGGAGGAAGTGAGAATATCAGGGACGACGACATCATGGAAGCTGTAGGATACAGAATGAGCGATTACATGTCACGGTCGCAGACGGAATTTGATCATCGCGGTACTGAACGTACCGCGCGGGAACATACAAAATCAGTCCGCGATATATCAAATCATACAGGGAAGGAAGTTCGAAAATATGAATAATTATGCTTGTTGGCTAAATAGTATCCCTGGATTTGGCACCAGGAGCATTTTTAAACTGAGAAACAGGTTCAATGATATTGAGGGTAGTGATCCGACGAGTTTTGCCGAGGCAATGTTCAGAATTCCCGAGGCTGAACTGTCAGATATATGTATAGACCTGAAACCAGGAGCGATGCAGTTATTGCTTGATGCAAGGAAGAATATTTCTGTAAGTGGCGCTGCAGAAAATGTAAGCAGAGCATCGCTTGGATTTGTTTCTTTTGATGAACAGGGGTTCCCTGAAAGACTAAGGGAGATTCCGGATCCGCCTTTTGCACTGTATTACAGGGGAAGGCTTCCTGATGATACTAAACCATCCGTTGGGATAGTTGGAGCAAGAATGGCCTCACAGTATGGAAAAGAACAGGCCAGGCGGTTCGGTGATTTTTTTGCGGATAACAATGTCCAGGTCATAAGCGGAATGGCAAGGGGAGTCGATGGGATTGCGCAGCGGGCGGCAATTGGCGCGGATGGAGTGAGTTTTGCCGTGCTGGGATGCGGAGCGGATATTTGTTATCCGCAGGAAAATCTTGATCTTTATGATGAGATTCCACTCAGAGGAGGAATTATTTCGGAATATGTTCCTGGAACGATGGCAGAGGCGAGACTTTTTCCTATGCGCAACAGGATAATATCGGGACTTTCAGATGCCATAATTCTCGTCGAGGCCAAACAACGAAGCGGGAGTCTTATCACCTGCGATTATGCGCTTGATCAGGGCCGCGATATATATGCGATACCGGGGCGCATCAGCGATGCTCTTTCATACGGATGCAATCATCTCATAAGACAGGGGGCCGCAATCGCAACCTGCCCTGATGATGTCCTCGAAGGAATTATGGGAGTAAGGAAAACAAGTGAGGACAGAAAATTTGATATAGGAGAAATCAAAGCAATGTCTCTGCAGGAGCCTGAGAAGACGCTTTTCGGTCTGCTATGTGAACGTGATTACTGCGATATAGAGACACTTATCCAAAAATCGTCGGATAAGCTGCACAGAAAACTTGAGGCTGCTGAGGTGATGCGCTGTATGCTGCAACTAGAGATGAAGGAACTGGCCGTAGAATGTGCGGCCGGAGTGTATGCGAAAAGACATTGACAATGATGCCTGATGACCAGACGGATATTTGAAAACACTGGTCTAAATGAAATACATGAAGGGTTACATGAAATATGTTAATATCATATGACATAAACTGATCAAGCGTCAAAATCCGGGCTCACAGTATGTGAATACAGACCCTGGGAGAAGCGTGAGCCGGCAGTTGAAGAACAGTTCAAAGATATATATGTCAGAGCATTTATTGCGGGTCAGAATGAAAAGAAACAGGAAAAAGAAGATAAAGATTGAGTAATAAGAGTTCAGGTATGAATGGAACGATGAATCTTCAGATAAGAGTTACGGGTGCGGTCCAGGGAATAGGATACCGTCCTTTTGTGGCCGGAAAGGCCGAACAACTTCATATTGCCGGTGAAGTAAGGAACTGCGGGGGTGTTGTCGAAGTATATGCATCCGCGTCAGAAGTTGTGCTCAGAGAATTCATCGATGCGCTTACAAATGAGGCACCAGCCGGCGCAATAATAATTTCCACAGATGTCAGAAAAATCAATGATGATGAGAGCTTTCCGGATCACTCGGGAAGATTCATAATTGTAGGCAGCACCGACGACGAGGACAAGGCGGCTGAAAATGTTTTGCCGGTGTTCCCGCCGGACATTGCGATGTGTGATGACTGCAGAAAAGAGATGGAGAACAGCAATGACCGCAGATACAGGTATCCGCTCATAAGCTGTGCGTCATGCGGCCCGAGGTGGTCGATCCTTAAGAGACTTCCGTATGACAGAGAAACTACGACGATGGACGCTTTTCCGATGTGCGATAAATGCAGCACTGAATACAAAGTCGGGAGACGGCGTCATGCGCAGACGATATCATGTCATGACTGCGGCCCACAGATGATCCTGAGATTCATTGACAAATCCCTGGAATTCAACGGCGATGAAGCAGTTGAAAAAGCTGTTTCCATTCTTAATAACGGCGGAATTGTCGCGGTTAAAGGTGTCGGAGGGTATCAGCTGGTCTGCAGTCCGTTTGACAGCGCGACAGTCCGGAGACTGAGGCTGATGAAGGGCAGAGAGAAGAAACCTTTTGCCATACAGTTTCCCAATATAGATGAAGTCAGAAAATACTGCGCAGTCAGCGCCGAAGAGGAAAAGCTGCTCACGAGCCCGGCGAGACCAATTGTTCTGATAGAACTTTCAGGGCTTTCCGGGTCAAAACAAGTGTCTCATGCAGGAGTCGTTGAATCAGGAACAGAATCTGCCGGAAAAAAGTCAGGTTTTGCCGAATCGGTCAGCGGAGACAGCAGATATCTCGGAGCTTTTCTGCCGTCTTTCGGTCTGCAGCAGATGCTGACAGATGAGTGCGGATCACTGATTGTCACCAGTGCAAATCTGTCTGGTGAGCCAATCGTCACCGATGATAAAAAGTTCGCGGAAACCGCATTGAGACTTAAGCCGGACGCAATACTTTATCATAAGCGTGAGATATTGAGACCGCTCGATGATTCAGTGGTGTTTGTAGCTGATGGCGCGGAGAGAATGATCCGCAGGAGCAGGGGTTATGTGCCACTCCCGGTTTTCGCAGATTTGGGTGCGAGCACCGGAAAGCACGACAATCTGACCATCCTTGCGACGGGCGGCGATCTGAAAGCGGCATTTGCGATAGGACGCGGCGACAGGGTGATACTCTCACAGTATTTCGGGGATCTCGAAAACTATGAGAACATGAAGAATTATATGCATGCGGAGAAGGATATGGAGCATGTTCTCAATGCACATCCTGATGTGGTCGTCTGCGACATGCATCCGCGTTATCACAGTTCTGATTTTGCGAGGGAATATCAGGAGACGAACAGCGTGAAGCTTGTTCAGTTTCAGCATCATCACGCGCATGCGGCATCTGTAATGGCGGAACACGGACTGAATTCAGCTGTAGGGGTAATTTTTGACGGTACAGGTTATGGTATTGACAGGAGCCTTTGGGGTGGTGAATTCCTGTACTGCAAAGGGAATAAGATGGAGCGGGCAGGCTCGCTCTCACCAATACTGCTTGCTGGCGGCGACGTCGCGAGTGTTGATGCCGGTATGGCCTGTGAATGTTACAGGGCGGCAATCGGTATTGAGCCCGCAGATCCCGTCACGAGAGCAGCGCTCGATAACAGGATCGGCACTATAATGAGCAGCAGCATGGGAAGATTCTTCGATGCCATTGCGGCCGCACTTGACATCAGACATCGCAACGGCTACGAAGGAGAGTGCGCTATAGCACTTGAGAACGCGGCGGCCAGAGCGGCTGAGATAAAAGGTATTTACGATCCGGCAAAACAAATTTCGTGTGATGATTTCACTGATCTGTTACCGGCTGCGATAAGCAATTCAGAAAAATTCATTGTAAAGTCATCTGCAGATGGCCGCCTGCTCCTTGACCAGAGAGCACTTTTCAAGGATATAACAGATCTTAAGAACGAAGGCATGAAGGCTGACGACTGTGCACTTGTTTTCCATATTGTGCTCTCGAAACTGTCTGCTGACATAGCGGAAAAAGTTGCGGTGGAACATGAAGAGAAAAACATTGTGCTCAGTGGCGGAGTCTTCGCCAACAGAATTCTGGGTTCGCTGATAAGCAGGATTTTGCGTGACAGAGGTTTTGCGGTATACTTTAACGAAAAGGTTCCGGGAAATGATGGGGGAATCGCTCTCGGACAGTGTTTCCTCGCGGAACTGATGTGATGAAAGGAATGTGTATGTGTGTTGCATATCCGGGGACTGTAATCGAAGTGAAGAATCACAGCGCCATTGTGGATTTTACAGGAACAAAAGTCGAAGCCCTTACGGGGCTTGAAGATGTGAAAAAGGGAGACCGTGTGCTGGTACACGCGGGCTGCGTCATTCGTGTCATGCCGGAAGAAGAGGCTGACGAGACTGAGGAAATATTCAGGGAACTCGCAGCGCTCACTGTTGAGGATATGAAGGAAAGATCCGGAAGATGAATAGTTTTGACGAAATAAAAAATTTTCTCAGAGAATATGACGGGCCGAAAGTGAGGCTCATGGAGGTCTGCGGTACACATACGGCCTCAATCGCATCTAACGGCATTCCTTCGATGCTATCTGACAATATCAGGCTGATATCGGGACCGGGATGCCCTGTCTGTGTGACAGTGACGGCTTATATAGATAAGCTCGTTGAACTCGCAATGAATCCGGATAATACAATTGTTTCGTTCGGAGATCTGCTGAGAGTCAGAGGTTCTGCGAAGAGCCTTTCTGATGCAAAGGCCGAAGGCGCGGATGTGAGGATGGTCTATTCGCCATCACAGATCCTCGAAATGGCGGCAGCGGATAAGACCAGAACGTATATTTTTGCAGCCGTAGGTTTTGAGACAACAGCGCCTGTCTATGCACTTCTGCTGGAAGAAGCCGAAAGAAGGAACATTTCAAATGTAAAGCTCCTCACGTCACTCAAAACAATGCCTGAAGTAATACGCTGGGTAATAGGAAGCAGGACTGACGAAACGCCGATCGATGGATTCCTTGCGCCAGGTCACGTCTGCGCTGTCATGGGCGCTGACATGTTCCGCGATATTGCGGCGGAAAGCTCTATTCCGTTCATGGTATCCGGTTTTGAAGGACCGCAGATACTGGCTTCTATATATGAACTTGTAAAGCTTCGCGGGAAGGGCGTTGTAGAGAATCTTTACCAGACAGTTGTCACTCCCGAAGGAAATTTAAAAGCTCAGAAAATGATGGACAGATATTTTGAGCCTTGTGACGCTTCGTGGCGGGGAATGGGAAAAATCACAGGCTCCGGACTTATCCTGCGCGCACAGTACAGAGCGCGCGATGCCGGAAGTGACGGTCTTGATGTCGATGCGGCGGGAAACGGATGCAGGTGCGCGAGTGTCCTGACCGGTGCAATAAGCCCGACAGGCTGCCCGCTTTTCGGCAAAACATGTACTCCCCGTGATCCTCACGGCGCATGCATGGTATCGCAGGAGGGCTCCTGCTACAACTGGTTCATATCGGGACGAACCAGGTAAAGTCTTGATGGAGGTATGTTTCATTTGGAAGAAATAATAACTATGGCACACGGCAGCGGCGGAGAATCAACAAGCCGACTGATTTCGGAAGTGTTCGCAGCTGAATTTAGCAATGAATATCTTGCCGGTATGGAGGATGCTTCAGTAGTGCCAGTCTCATCAAAGATAGCGATGACTACTGACAGTTTTGTTGTGACACCGTATGAGTATCCGGGTGGAAATATCGGAAGACTTTCGGTCTGTGGTACAGTCAACGATCTTCTCACAAGCGGAGCTGTACCCAAATACCTGACAGCAGGCTTCATCCTTGAAGAAGGACTTCCTGTAAGCTCGCTTATACGAGTCGTAAAATCAATGGCTGAAACGGCGAGAGAAGCCGGTGTCATAATAGTGACAGGTGATACAAAGGTCATTGAATCCGCATCGAAA
>JAQWCI010000046.1 GCA_028706005.1 Lachnospiraceae bacterium | reverse complement strand
CGAGGTTGCGCCTCTGGCGCTATCCTCGTATGCGACGGCATTCAACGTCGCTTGGTGCATCAACACAAGTGTTGTGTACTGTCCCGAGGTTGCGCCTCTGGCGCAATCCTCGTATGAGACGGCATTCAACGTCGCATTGATCTAGCCGCAATAATGTTCATATTGCCGTCAAAACAAGCGTTGTCCCAGCCTGCAGGAAGAATGAGGCTGTCCCCTTTGCGGAGCGCATATTTGCTGCCGCTTCTCTCCATTACAAGGTTTCCTCTCCCTTCGGTCACTGTGACTATTGTGAAAACATCAGCCTCATCAAGTTTTGCGGCACACTGTACAGGAAGTTTCAATATTTCATAGAATTTGCATTTTTCAATTTCTGCGTCTTCATCCGGCTTTGCATTTTCTGTATGTTTTACAAGCTTCTCCGGATCGCCTGCAGGGATCGTCGCAACATCTATGCTCTGTCTGATGTGAAGCTCGCGTGGTTTCCCATTCTGGAGTCTGTCATAATCATAGAGACGGTATGTAACATCAGAACTCTGCTGAGTCTCAAGAAGCATGACACCGGCTGTTATCGCGTGTATCGTTCCCGGCTCGAGCTGGATGAAATCGCCTTTTCTCACCCTGACACGGCGGAGCAGGTCATTCCAGCGTTTCTCCTCTATCATCTGAGTGAATTCTTCCCGTGTCTTCGCGTTATGCCCAAGTACGAGCTCTGCGTCATCCGGGCAGTCAAGTATATACCAGCACTCCGTCTTGCCACGCGCGCCGTTTTCATGTATTCCGGCATATTCATCATCAGGATGCACCTGGATGCTGAGATCATTCTTAGCATCTATGATTTTTGTTATAAAAGGATAGCCAGCTGCCCTGTATGCCTCAGGCAGGTCACCAAAGAACTCCGGCTGCTGCGCCCACATATCAGACAGCTTGAGTCCATCGAAGTCTCCGCCGGAAACGACAGATTCACATCCGGGATATGCGCTTACCGCCCAGCATTCACCGACATCACCATCGGGAATATCAAATCCGAATTCTGTTTCAAGCTTCCTTCCGCCCCAAATGTTGTGCTGAAAATACGGTTTCATAAAAACAGGCTCATAATTCATTTTGCTCATTGTTCCTCCATAAAAGGCCGCATTCACGGTTTACATATCCATGCCTGCGGCCAACAAATTTTACTATTGATTCATGTATTCCAGGTTGTTTCTTATCATTTCACAGCGCTGCCTGACGCAGAGGACGCTGCGGCCGGCATCAGCCGGTGTGTTGAAGACGTAGTCCTCGAGTTTTTCGAGTGTAGTTGTTGCTACATGTACCCTTGTATCGCTTGATGCATAATACAGGAAAACTTCGTTGTTCTCGTTTACGATCGCGCCGTTGGAGAATACAACATTTGAAACATCACCTACACGTTCTTCCCTTCTGGGTCCGATAAGGAGTCCGCCTGGCTCTGCGATTACTTTCGCCGGATCATCGAGCGCCGTCGCATAAGCATATATCACATAACGAAGACCTGCTGCTGTGTTGCGCACGCCGTGTGCGATGTGGATCCAGCCTTTATCCGTCTTTATCGGAACTGTGCACTCGCCGTTCTTGGCCTCTGTGATCTGATGATATTTCCTGCGGGACAGTATCTTCTCCTCGTCGACAACAGCATGAGTAATATCGTCAGCAAGTCCAAAACCTATGCCGCCGCCCGATCCTGTGTCAATAAAACTGTCCATGGGGCGTGTATAAAATGCATATTTTCCGTCAACAAATTCAGGATGCAGAACAACATTTCTCTGCTGAGGTGAGCGCTTTGTGACGAGATTGGGAAGTCTCTCCCATGTCTTAAGATCCTTTGTGCGCACAATGCCTGCTGCCGCGACCGCTGCCGAAAGGTCAGGCACAGATGTGTCCTTGCTCTCAGAGCAGAAAACGCCGTAGATCCAGCCATCCTCGTGTTGTGTCAGACGCATATCATAGACATTTGTTTCATCCGGACACACATCATCAAGAAGGATAGGATAATCCCAGAACCTGAACCCGTCAATTCCGGTGTCGCTCTCCGCAACAGCAAAGAACGATTTTCTGTCAGCTCCTTCAACTCGTGCCACAAGATAATATTTGCCGTTCAACTCGATCGCGCCGGAATTCAGGACTGCGTTCACGCCTATGCGCTCCATAAAATGAGGGTTTGTCGAGGGATTCATATCATATTTCCAGAACAGAGGCACCATCTCCCTCGTGAGGACGGGATTTTTGTATCTGTCGTATATCCCGTTGTAAATACTGTCATCTATCTCATTCTTTCTTGAAAAAAGCAATTCAAGTTTTGCCTCTTCTCTTGCCCTGTTCACCTCAAATTCGCTCATTTCAGCCTCCTTATTGTCTCCAGACACATTCTCCCGTTGTGATACGGGCACTTCCACGGTTCCACGATCGGCTCGCCCTCGTATGGAGAGCCGTCCTTTCTGACTTCCCAGAACCACTCCGATTCTTCTCTCTTATCAACAACGTATTCTTTGATGAAATTCCATGTACTGTAGACCGCATTCCTGTAGTCCTCACGCTCCGGGTGTTTGAGCGATGCGTTAAGAAATCCCAGATATGTCTCGGCCTGCACCCACCAGACGCGGTTCTCCTTCACTACACCCTTTTCGCATTCGGCCGGCAGTGAGTGTCCGTCATAAGCGACTTTTATGAGATTGTCTGCCATTGCGTCCGTTATCGGTGCGATGAGCGCGCTGATCTCAGGATCTCCCAGAACGCCCAGACCGTAATCCATGAGCCAGCTGGTCTCTATGTCATGGCCGTAGGAATAAAGATCGATCAATGAATTGAAATCATTATCGAAGAAAACCTCCTGCCTGCGCAGCTTCGGATTCCAGACCTTGCCTGCAAATTCACGGAATATCCATGTGAGCTGTGTCCCGACCCTGCCGGCTTCACTTGTTTTGCCTGCATTCTTCAAGACACGGTACAGATTTGTGTAAGCTTCAAAAACATGAAGCAGCGTGTTCATGGTGCGATCCGCAATTACGCCGTTCTCGGAAAGCTTGTCATTTGAGACCGGGTGGAACTTCACATCGAGTGCCTCTTTGTAGCCGATGCTGTCCTTCATCTTCGTCTCGATCAGGTCGAACTGATCCATCGCGAGCTTCAGCGCTTCAGCGTTTCCTGACGCCTCGTAGTACTCGGCGAGCGCATAGATTGAGAAAGCCTGGTTATACGTATGTTTTGTCGTGTCTTCGCTCTTACCGTCATATGTGATCGACCAGTAGATGCCGCCATTCTCTGCGTCAAAACAGTAGTCTTTCATAAACTCATACGCATGCTCCGCCTCGCCAAGTAGCTGTCCCTCGCCGAGCTCGTTGTACGCCCTCGAGAAGAACCAGAGAATGCGGCTATTCAGGATGCAGCCCTTCACCGCCTCTTTGTCCACTTTGAGATCATAATCCATGTAACCGTAATACCCGCCGAACTCATCATCGCGCAGCCCCTCCCAGAACGGAATGATCTTCGTTTTCAGATGCTGCGTGACTTCACTCACTAATTCCTTCTTATCCATAATTTCCTCTCTTTTCCCCATTTTTCAATTACCTTTTCTTACATTGGAGACTGAGCCATGCTCCACCAGATGCCCCTCAACTATCGAAACACCTTTCTTGTAGTATTCATGTTCGACTTTCTTGAGCAGAATATATAAACTCCGGCTTGTGAGCTCACGCATGTCTACTTCATATGTCGTGATCTTCACATCGCAGAGCCCCGGGTACAGATAATTGTCAAAACCTACGACCGAAATATCGCGCGGCACATTGTAGCCCTGCTTCTCCAGCTTACCTATCACCTTCGCCGCAGTTCTGTCACAGTTGCAGGCAAAAGCCGTTGGCATATGTTTTGCATCGGGGAGCTCTATTTCGTAGTTCTCAGTCAGTCCGTCCTCCACAAAACGATCATCTATCACATCCTTACCCGGCAAAACATCCATACCGTATTCTTTCATTGCCTTCGCGTACCCGAAGTATCTGTCCGTGATGCTCTCCGTGCTGCCGATTGTTCCGACAAAGGCAATTTTCCTGTGTCCGCGCTCGAGAAGGTATCTTGTCATTCTGTACATTCCGTAATAATTGTCCGTTATGACGCTGTCCATCTCACGCTTATTGTCGGCTCCGTCAAGGTAGACCATAGGAATATCATTGTGAGCCGTGACCGCATCTATGAAGGAGCCTGCCACGGGCCCCAGGACTATGAATCCATCGACGCGCTGTTCCGCGACAAGTGTCGGCATAACTCCGTTATTCTCGTCATCCTGCGTTATGATCTCGAGGCTCGTTATGCATTCCTTAAGGAGTGCCTTGGCCGTCAGTTCCTGATACATTTTCCAGTAGAACGACGCCTGCCTGTCGACATAGCGCGCCGCAATCAGGACACCGATCGTGTACTGCCTCGGTTCATATAAGCGCCGCATCTCTGAGGGCTGCTTGTACCCGAGCTCGTCCGCCTTATCGCGGATTTTCTTCCTCATCTCCTCGCTCACGCCCTTCTTGCCGGACAGAGCCTTTGATACCGTGACCGAGCTTACGCCCATCATCTGTGCTATGTCTGAAAGTTTTACCGCTTTGCTCATGTCTGCCTCCATGCCTCAGCTTTTTTTATGTTCACTATTTGATCTCAAACAGCCTTGCCATCACCGGCTCCGTGAATTCCACCGTAAGGTCTCCTGATGATTCGGCAAAACTTATGTCGCAATGCTCAGCGAGTTTTTGCTCAGGGTAGATTATTCTCACAGAACCCACCCCCGCCTTCACGCCATGGCCATCCGACGAGCCTTGTCCTGTTCCTTCTTTTTCGTTTTCATCTCTCCAGAGGTCTCGGAGCGGTATCGTCACAAAATCACTGCCGGCACCCGTGTCCGGTGTTCCCCTTCTCCATAGAGCCATATAGGCCTTATCATTTGTTTTGACCACCAGACATGCATATGGGTCACTGGTGTGCGCGAGGCCGAGCGGCCAGTACGGAACTGACTGCCTTATGTCACATCTGATCTTCTTGTATAGATCAATACCTTCCCTCACAAGATCAAAGCGTTCCTTTGACAGTTCCGCGAGATGACCGCTCTGATGGATCCTGCAGAGCATCGCGTTCACCATATTGAAAACAGCTTCCTCCGGATTTCCCTGGCGGAGCGGGTATGACCAGACTGCCGCCTGTTCGCTTGTCAGAGCGCTCGGGACATTTGCCGCGATCGTTGAATACTGGATGTAATCCTCCTGATCGCTCGTCGACTGAATGCTGTACCTGGAGAGCATCGCGTAATCCATGCGAAGGCCGCCGCTCGAACAGTTTTCTATGACAAGATCCGGGTACTTTCTGAAAATTCCGTCAAGCCACTCAAGATAAGCTCTCTCGTGCTGGAGAAGTCCGTCTCCAACGCTGTCAGCATCAATCTCAGTGCCAATTCCTGGCTCGATGTTGTAATCCATTTTGATGTAACCGACTCCATACTCGTTAACGACTTTGTCGATCACCCCTGTCACATGCTCTATGACGGCAGGATTGCGGAAATCGAGCTGATACCTGCTGCGATCGTAAACTCTCTTGCCGTGGCGGATGAAGAACCAGTCATCCGGCACTTTCTTCGCCAGATCGCAGTTGATCCCCATGACTTCAAGTTCCAGCCAGACTCCTGGTATCATGCCCTTTGATCTGATGTAATCAGTGAGCTCGCGGATACCGTTCGGGAAGCGCTCTCTGCACTCCTCCCACTCTCCGACGCCTGCCCACCATTCGCCGGGCGCGTACCACCCGGCATCTATCACATAATACTCGCAGCCCGCCTTTGCCGCCGCATCGACAAGCGGGAGTTCCTTCGCCGTCGTCGGATCGCCGAACAGGCAGTTCATATAATCGTTGAAGATCACCGGCAGTTCCTCATCATCCCTGTTAGGACGGCGGATCAGTCTGCGGTAACGATCGAGTTCGCCCATTGCCTGGCTGACATCAGCCTTTGACACGCCGACCGCCACGGGCACTGATTCAAAACTCTCACCCGGTGCAATATTCTTATAGAAGTGCGACTGAGTCTCCGTAGGGCCGCTCAGATTCAGGAAGAATCTGCCGTTCTGCGTTCCATACTCAGCGTGCCACGAACCGTTCTGCTCGATCTCATAAACAAGTCCTGTATCCGCCTCCAGATTCTCCACATAACCCATAGGAAGATAATCCTTAGCGGACCAGTGTCCGGTGTTCGTGATCGCGATTGTTTTGCTGGTCCTGTTGAAAACATGCGGCTGCGTGTTGGCAATTCCCAATTCTTCAAGGCTGTAATCCTGCCACGCAATTTCGTGCTGCCACGAGTTGTGCGGAATGTAGATCCTCATCTTGTGATCTGCATTTCTGATTCCTTCTTTATCAATTCCAAGGTATGAGAATGAGCCCATATACTCGAGTGTCTGCGTGCTGTCGCTGCAATTAGTGTAAGTATTAGTGAACCGCGCCACTGAAATTCCGTCATAAAACTGCACAGTTGTTGTAACTACAGCGCCTGACGGAGTGTGATCTTTAGCCCGTCTGTCGGTCAAAGACAATGCGCCCGCCTGTTCCTCACCGAAATCGGCCTGAGTAATTGTGAGGACACGCCCCTTTTCATTGCGTGATTCCGTGAGCCCTGCGAACTTCATCATCACGCCCGGCACTGTGCATGTGTACATCTCGCCCTGTCTCTCGTATGGGCGGTCGTATCCGGACAGATTTATCCCTGCGAACTGATAGCCCTCGCGGTGATAGTTGTCCGGTTCATTCATGACATCATCTGCCACCTTGCCCTCAAATGGCACGGACGAGAAGTGAAGGAGCCTTATCTGATCCTCCCCTGTGATGCCGAAAACAACATGAAGCCTGCCTTCCTGGTACTTGTATAATTTCTTTATCATATGTAACCCCCGAATAGTTACCTGAATTTGTGTCTTACGTTTTGCTGCCAAAAGAAAAAAGGCACCCCGAAAAACAGCTGTGAAGTTTATTTCCTGCTTTTCGAAATGCCCCTGCCTGGGATTTAATCGACTTTTATGCTCCTGCGCCTGCCTGAGCCATCGCACACCACATTTATTAATCTGCCTTGAATGTGTTCCTGCTCACGCCTGAGCTTATCGGTTAATTTAATTTAATTATAGGCTAATTTTAGCTAATTACAAGTCGCATTTATTAACATATTTTACCTCATTTAATTGTGCATATTTTCAGCCATGACGAAGCGAAATATCCTAAGTCGCATAGATTAATCTTCATCATCTGCCCATGAAATTGCGCAGCGCACCGCTCTGTGCCATCCCTTCATGAGTTCATTTCTCGTCTTATCGTCAAGTTCTGGCGTGAAAGTACGGCCGAGCTGCCAGTTCTCTTTGATCTCATCCCTGTCCTTCCAGTACCCCACTGCCATCCCTGCGAGGTAAGCTGCGCCGAGCGCTGTTGTCTCAATGCATTTCGGGCGGAAAACCTGTGTATTCATGAGGTTTGCCTGGAACTTCATGAGGAAGTTATTAGCGCTCGCTCCACCATCTACCTTTAGACCTGTGAGCGGCACGCCCGCATCCTCTTCCATCGCTGTTATCACATCCATTGACTGATAGCATATTGATTCCAGTGTCGCCCTGATGAAGTGTTCCTTCTTACAGCCTCTCGTCAGTCCTACTATTGTTCCCCTTGCATAAGGGTTCCAATACGGCGCACCGAGCCCGGTGAATGCCGGCACCACATAAACTCCGGCCGTGTCATAGACCTCGTCCGCATACTCCTCTGACTGAGCAGCAGTTTTGACCATTCGCATTTCGTCCCTGAGCCACTGGATCGATGATCCGGCGACAAAAACACTGCCCTCGAGAGCGTAAGAGGTTTCCTCTCCCTCCGGAGTCGCCGCGACAGTAGTAAGAAGCCCGTGCGCTGACTCAATTGCCTCGTGCCCCGTGTTCATAAGAAGAAAACCGCCGGTCCCGTATGTATTCTTGACTTCGCCCGGTTCGAAACAACATTGTCCGAAGAGCGCTGATTGCTGGTCTCCCGCTGCCGCCGCGATCGGGATGCGGCCGCCCAGGATCGCCGGATCCGTGTAACCGTATATCATGCTCGATGGTCTGGCCTCCGGCAGGATCTCGCGCGGGATATTAAACATCTCAAGAAGCTCATCATCCCACTTCATTTCGTGAATGTTGAAGAGCATCGTCCGCGATGCGTTAGTGTAATCCGTGATGTGAACGCCGCCTTTTGTCAGATTCCAGATGAGCCAGCTGTCCACATTGCCAAAACAAATTTCCCCGTTCCCAGCCTGCTGCCTTGCGCCTTTAACGTGGTCCAGTATCCATGCAATCTTTGTCGCCGAAAAATATGCGTCCGGGACGAGACCTGTTTTGCCGCGGATCTCCTTCTTCTGCTCATCAGACAACGCGTCTATCATATCGGCCGTTCTGCGGCACTGCCAGACAATTGCGTTATATATGGGCTTTCCTGTCTTCCTGTCCCAGAGTATCGTTGTTTCTCTCTGGTTCGTGATGCCGATTCCGGCTATGCCGGTCGCCGTGACACCGATCTGAGCCATCGCTTCCATAGCTACTGCGAACTGTGATGACCAGATTTCCATGGGATCATGTTCGACCCAGCCGGGCTGCGGAAAATACTGAGGGAATTCTTTCTGTGCTATTGAGCAGATCTTGCCGCTGTGGTCAAAGAGTATGCATCTTGAGCTGGTTGTGCCCTGGTCGAGCGCCATTATATAGCCGTCCATGTTCTTGCCTCCAATAATGTTGCTTACTTTTTAATTGCGGTTAACGGGTATAATTCATATTAAGGTGTTAGATTGCGCAGCTCTCACACACTATTTAATACATACCCGTTAACCGCAATTATAATGTTGCATCAACGTTCCTGGTCGCGACAATATTGACGCCAAGGCCAAGGCAGTTGCTTATGATTACGTCGCCGATGGCGACGGGCGCCTTGACGTTGGCTTTGTCGATTTCACGCATGCAGTCCATCATTCTGCCTTTTGGTATGTCGCCCGCTGTCTTGACTGATACAACCGGAAGTTCGCCGCCTTCGACGCGGACTGTGCTTGTGACTATTCTTGTAGGGTTCACTACTTCATTGCCCGCGTACTTATATCCATTAGGGCAGGAATTTCCCTTAATGTCAATGACTTTTCCTGTCTCGTCCTGTGTTACCGTTATCTGGCATCCGATCGGGCAACGGATGCATGTAAGTTCTGTAATTTTATTCATAATTACCTCCATGACGGAGCGTATTTTGCGGAGTCATACGCCAGAAAATCCGCGGATGCGGTTTTCTGGCTGTGCTTCACAGGTTTGTAATGCGACAGCTCCGTTGTCACATTACAAACCTGTCGAGCGAAAAACATGAATCTCTTCGAGATTCATGTATATGCATCAGCATAATCTTTCACTCTTGCCTCCATGCGCTTTCAATCTTTCGGTGCTTCTTCTATCCGGATCGTTATCGTCTTAAGATCCGGCGCTGCCTCGAGATCTGATTTCTTAAGGATTACCTGCTCCATCTCGCCCGGCGCGAGGATGCGCTTTTTCTGCGAGCGGAAAACTTTGTCATTAAAATCGATCACAACAGAGGCGTCGCGGTAGACCGCACCGACTCTGAATCTTATCTTCTGCAGATCTTCCATGCGGTCAATATGTATTGTAGAAGGAACTGTATATCGCACACCGTCCCTTGCTATGATTTCGATCGGTATGTCTGCCGCATGTTTGTCCGCCTCAGATGCAGGCTTCCCTGCGGATTCTGCGTCTGTTCTGTAAACTTCGCTCTCCTGGCCCGCGTTCACGTACTTCGCCGCACATTTGCCGGCCGCTGTTGCTTCCTCGGAAACATAGTCGACCAGGTCATGCACATGCAAAACATTTCCGCACGCGAATACTCCCGGCACGCTTGTTTCGAGTGATTCGTTCACGACAGGCCCGCTCGTCACACGGTTCATCTCGACTCCCAGCTGCGAGCTGAGTTCGTTCTCCGGAATAAGCCCGCATGAGAGAAGCAGTGTATCACAGGTGTATGTTTCTTCTGTCCCCGGAACAGGTTTCCTGTCAGGTCCCACCTCGGCGATCGTCACAGCCTCGACCCTTTCCTTGCCCTTGATGTCGATGACAGTGTGCGAAAGTTTCAGCGGAATTCCGAAATCATCCAGGCACTGGACGATATTACGCTTTAGTCCGCCCGAATATGGCATGAGCTCAGCTACGACTTTCACTTTTGCTCCTTCAAGCGTCATTCTGCGCGCCATGATAAGCCCGATATCTCCAGACCCGAGAATTACCACTTCATGACCAGGCATTCTGCCCTCGATATTCACGAAACGCTGCGCCGTGCCCGCTGTGTAAATACCTGCCGGTCGGTATCCCGGAATATTCAGGGCTCCCCTCGGCCTCTCCCTGCATCCCATCGCCAGGATCACCGCGTCAGCAGCAATCGTAAAGAAGCCGTCCGTCTTGTTCATCACGGATATGATCTTTGTCGCACCGGCCGAAACATCGACCACTATCGTGTCGAGAAGGAACGGTACCTTCTCTTCCTCAACAATATTTATGAACCTCTGCGCGTACTCCGGCCCTGTCAGTTCCTCATTAAAAGTGTGCAGCCCGAATCCGTTGTGAATGCACTGGTTAAGTATTCCGCCGAGCACATGATCACGCTCTATTATCAGGATATCTTCAGCCGCCGTCCCGTTTTTTACAGCGGATGATGCCGCCGCGAGACCCGCCGGGCCTCCGCCTATGATTACGATCTTAGCTTTCCTGTCTGCTGTCATTTTATCCTCCATTACGGTGCTCTTTTGCTCCGTCCGCGAAGATAAATTGCGCATGCAATTTATCTGATGCAATTTACATTATTTCGTTCTGCCCTCGAGCATATGTGCGCCCGGCTCAGATTTCACGATATCCCCCTGGTCTATACCAAGTTCACGAGCCAGGATATCCATTTGTTTTGGCGTACAAAAGCCCGCCTGGCAGCGCCCCATTCCGGCTCTGACTCTGCGTTTTATACCATCAAGAGTCTTTGCTCCGAGCGGTCTGTTTATCGCATCGACGATCTCGCCTTCGGTCACAAGTTCGCAGCGGCAAACGACATTTGCGTACAGCGGATTCTTACTGACGAGCTCCTTTCTCTCTTCGGCGCTTGCCGTTGACATGCACGGGATTCCGACTCTGTGCCCGTCAAAACTCTTGTTAACAGGTGCAGGATATTTCTCATTTATGAGCTCCGCCATATATTCGCCAATCGCAGGAGACGCGGTAAGTCCGGGCGACTCAATGCCTGCCGCGTCAAAAAAGCCCTGGCAGTCATCGGCTTCACTGAGAATAAAATCACCGCCGGCTTCATGTGCTCTGAGTCCTGCAAACGAAGTAATGACCTGTCTTGTCGGAATATGTTCCGCAGAAAGGCCGGCTTTTTCGAGCACGGTATCGAGCCCGTCCGCCGTTGTCGCGGTGCATTCTTTGTCGTCGATATCGACCGATGTCGGCCCAATGAGAAGATTGCCATGAGTCGTGGGCGTCACAAGAACACCCTTGCCCATCTTTGTGGGGCACTGGAATATGGTCGCGTTCACGAATCCCTGAGTTTTCCTGTCCATAAGCAGGTATTCGCCTCTTCTGGCCGTGATCTTAAGTTTATTCTCTGAGACCATATTGTGGAAAACGTCCGCATAGACACCGGCTGCGTTTACAACAGCGCGTGCCTCGTAAGTTGTTGTAAACGCATTCGAGCCGTATCCTTCGGATCCTATACCTTCTCCGGAATTATTGTCCGGCGCAGCCTCTGTTTTCTCAGCAGATACATCAACTGCCGTGACTGTAAAGTGATCGCCCGACTTCTTTATATCAGTGACTTCCTGCCCGAATCTGAACTCCACACCGTTTGTATTCGCATTCTCTGCGAGTGCAATATTAAGAAGGAATGGGTCTACGATTCCACCTGTCGGGCACAGCAGCGCACAAGTGACCTTGTCAGACAAGTCAGGTTCCTTAACTCTGGCCTCGTCGCCGCTTATGATCTCCAGACCTTTGACACCGTTCTCCTTTCCCTGTTCAAGGAGGTCTTCAAGTGTTTTTCTGTCTTCGTCACTGAAGCCTATGACCAGCGATGTGTTCCTGCGATAAGGGAAATCCAGCTCTTTCGAGAGTTCTTCCATCATTTCTGATCCGCGGACATTCATCTTTGCCTTCATTGATCCCGGCTTTGCATCGTGTCCCGCGTGAACAATTCCGCTGTTGGCTTTTGTCGTGCCCTCGCAGACGTCAAGCCCTCTCTCCAGAACCACAACATTTCTCTGTCTGCGCGATAACTCACGGGCAATCGCACTGCCGGTCACGCCGGCGCCTATCACTAATACATCAATCATGTTTTCCTCCATCCCTTATACACAAAACGGAGAAACGGGAAAGCAAAGAACCTCATCAGTTCTTTACATTCCCGTTTCTCCGTCTCACTGGGCAATCTTTAATTGCATCAATTCTAGCATTGGCTTAAAGCCATGTCAAATCCATACCACAATCGGACGATTCAAATCGTTACGCCCTGACTGATTTAGATGAAACTGTTAGTGAAAGCCCCAGTTGCTTGAGAATCTTAAGTAATGTGTCAAGATTTGGAGTTGTCTTATGTGTTTCAATCCTCGCAACAGAAGACTGCGGTATGCCACACTTATAAGCAAGAGCCCTTTGGCTTAATCCCAGCGCATTTCTTTTTTCGATCATTACATTAACAATAGATACTTCTTCTTCTATTTCAATTATATCCTCAGCAATAATTGGGTCGTCTCTCTTTACATGCTCTTTATAAGTTTCCCATGTTTTCATGATTACTCAAGTTCCTTTCTTTTTATCCAGTCATCGCGTTCTGCTTTTGCACGCTCAATTTCACGGTGAGGAGTTTTCCGTGTCTTCTTTCTGAAATGGTGAAGAAGAACATAAGTTTCATAAAATTCAATATGGAACATGCTCATCCCCTTACCTGAACAATATGATAGCTTTTATGCTATCATATTGCAAGGGAATTGCATCTATATTCGTATTATTTCACCGCATTTTATTATCTATCACATTTCATGTGCCATCGTTTGATTCATTTGGCATTTGCAGTTATTCCTCCCATATCCTCCTGCTGCTGGTCGAGACAGCAGTGGCTCCGGCCTTGAGCGCCGCAATGACTTCACTTTTGTCCCTTATGAGTCCGCCTGCTATGACAGGAGTATGAGTTTTGGCGATTATCTCGCTGATAATGCCCGGCATAATTCCAGGCAAAACCTCAATAAAATCAGGTTTGCCGATATCGAGCTGTGAAGCGAGCGTCTCCTCTGACATTGAGTCGATGATAAATGCTCTCTGCACTGTGAAGAGATCCGCATGTTTTGCATGCCTTATAAGAGCAGGCCTGGTGGAAATCACCCCGTCCGGGTGCGCCAGTTTGAGCAGAACGTCCACTGCAATTTCACGGTTTGTCAGCCCTTCAAGAAGATCAATATGAATTACCGCTGCTTTCCCGGCAGCGTGTATCTTTTCAACGATGTCATCTATGTTGAGCAGTGACCCATACAACAGGAAGACCACTCCGCATTCAGACTTGAGCGCTGCTTCAAGCGATTCATCTTCTTTTACGGCCGCAATTACGGGATTGTCGAGAATACGTTCTTTTACGGATACAGATGTCATATTGTCCTCATAATTCTGTGATGTTCTGGTTTTTCTTAACAAGCAATAGAATCTTGCTTCTTTAATCTAGTATCCAACTTGATTGTTGTCAACTGTATAGAAAAATGTGATGGCGTGAGTTTGCCTCCAGGATTCACCGCTTGGCCGACTTTACCCGCGAATTTGACGGTTTGCCCCATGCACGAAAAAAGAGCCGGTGTCAGCTCCACAATAACAGAAGCTGTCCGGCTCTGATTAATATTCAGTTACTTCCCCGGGGTAATTTACTGACCTGATTTACTGCTCATCAAGTAATGCGACAGCCGTTCCCATATAGGTAATAGTGTCATCTGCGCTCAGATATGTGCCCTCATACACTGTGCCCTGTGTATCAAAGATATAGCAGCTTCCGTCATCTCCCTCAGCAAAACCGACGGTGAAGTCAGTTTCGGTATAGACATCAGTAGCCTCCATGGATGTCCATGCTATGTTGTCTTCATCAGTATATGTATCTGATGTGGGAATTCCGCAGAGAACATCACCGGTTCCGTCTGTGTCAAATACGAACAGTGAAACGTACTGATTTTCATCTGGTGCAGTAAAGAGTGTCAAAACAAGTTCTGTTCCGTCATCCGCCACCGCATAAGCTCCTGCATCAATCATGTCTGACGTCACATCGACAAGTGCGAAATCATCTGACGATGCGCTCTCGGTCTCTGTCATCTCATCTGCAGTTTCTTCCACAGTTGTTTCTGCCTCTTCCTCCGGAATTGCCTCCTCGCTGGCAGCCGCCGGTGCTGCCTCTGTTGCCGCAGCTGACTTTGCAGATGATGCCAGGTCTTCTGCCGGAGATGATCCGCCGCAAGCCGTAAGAGCCGACGCTGTCAGAATTCCTGCCATTGTAATTGCCAATACCTTTTTCAATTTCATATTCCTCTCCCTGCCGAAGTTATTCATGCTCCGGTCCTGAAAAATAGACTATTCAAAAGCTCGTGTACATTGTGC
>JAQWCI010000001.1 GCA_028706005.1 Lachnospiraceae bacterium | reverse complement strand
TAGACACAGATGAAACGCATATTCTGGTAGATGCCGGCATCAGCAGAAAACGCACTGTGGATGCGCTTGTCGGGCTGGATCTTTCGCTCGGAGACATAGACGGAATTTTTATTACCCATGAACACAGTGACCATATTCTTGGACTTCCGATGATAGCAAAACAAACAAATATGAAGATCTACGCCACTCAGAAAACTATTGCTGCAATAGAAGCCATTCCCGGATGCTCCGGTATAGATCCTGACAGATTTGTTGCAGTAGTACCGGATAAAGAGCTTAAGATAGGCGATGTCACCGTGGAGCCGATGCACATATCACATGACGCGGCTGACCCTGTCGGTTACAGGTTGGGACACGAAGGCAAAAAGGCCGTGGTGTGTACGGACCTCGGATGTTTTGACGATTATACTGTTGACTGCATTAAAGATTCTGACGTAATGCTTGTCGAGGCCAATCATGATGTGAACATGCTTCAGGTAGGCCCTTATCCTTACAGGCTCAAGCAGAGGATTCTCGGCACGAAAGGGCATCTTTCGAACACTGCTTCAGGACAGATGATAAACAGCGTGCTAAACGATCACCTGAAGGGTATTTTCCTTGGGCACCTGAGTGAGCAGAATAACATGCCTGAGCTCGCATTCGAGACAGTAAGGGTCGAGATAATGATGGGAGACTCCGGTTACAGGCCGGATGAGCTTCCGATATTTGTAGCTGACAGAAAAAACATGACTCCAGGAGTGGGGTTTTGAGGAGAAAATTATGCAGAAAGCAATAATTACCGTAGTCGGCAAGGACACTGTTGGAATAATCGCGAAGGTCTGCTCGTATCTCGCGGAAAGAAATGTAAATATTCTCGACATCACACAGACAATAGTGAGCGGATATTTTAACATGATGATGATCGTTGATATCTCTGGCGTCCAGGTCGATTTCGGCGAACTTCAGGATGAACTTACAGACCTTGGCAAAACAAAGATCGGTGTCGAGATCAAATGTCAGAAGGAAGAGATATTCGAGGAAATGCACAGACTGTGATAAGGGCTGATTACAACAGCCGGCTCCGGCGCTGCGCAATATGATAAAGCAATAAGAATTGTCAGGAGATTCAGCAATGATCAATTTCAGAGAAGTCAATGAAACAAATCAGATGATATCAGAGGAAAATCTGGACGTCCGTACGATCACGATGGGCATAAGCCTGCTTGATTGTATTGATCCTGATCTGGACAGCCTCTGCAGAAAGATCCACGATAAGATTTACGCAAATGCCAAAGATCTCGTAAAGGTCGGCAATGAAATATCGCGGGATTTCGGTGTGCCCATAGTCAATAAGAGAATATCTGTCACACCGATCGCGCTCGTCGCGGGTGCTGCCTGCCACACTATAGATGATTATGTGAAAGTCGGCAAAACTCTTGATAACGTCGCAAATGAAGTTGGCATAAACTTTCTGGGCGGATTTTCGGCGCTTGTTTCAAAAGGAATGACACCTGCGGACAAACTGCTGATCCAGTCTATTCCTTACGTTCTGTCCTCCACTGAGCTTGTCTGTGCTTCCGTAAATCTTGGCTCCACAAAGACCGGAATAGACATGGATGCCGTCCGTATGATGGGCAGCATTTTCAAGGAGACAGCTGAACAGACTAAGGACAGAGATTCTCTCGGATGCGCAAAACTCGTTGTGTTCTGCAATGCTCCCGATGATAATCCATTCATGGCCGGAGCTTTTCACGGCGTGACAGAGGGCGACACGGTCATCAATGTCGGTGTCAGCGGACCCGGCGTTGTAAAGAGGGCGCTCGAAGCTGTGCATGGTGAAAGTTTTGAGGTGCTGTGCGAGACGGTCAAGAAGACAGCTTTCAAGGTCACAAGAGTCGGAATGCTGGTGGCAAAAGAAGCATCAAAACGTCTCGGCGTACCGTTCGGTATAGTCGATCTTTCGCTGGCGCCCACGCCTGCCATCGGTGATTCAGTAGCTGATATTCTGTGCGAAATGGGACTTGAGAAGGCCGGCGCACCAGGTACGACAGCAGCTCTTGCACTCCTTAATGATCAGGTCAAGAAGGGCGGCGTAATGGCATCCTCATATGTAGGAGGACTTTCAGGTGCCTTCATTCCCGTATCTGAGGATCAGGGAATGATCAAAGCGGCTGAATGCGGCGCTCTCACTATAGAAAAACTTGAAGCCATGACATGTGTCTGCTCAGTCGGACTTGATATGATCGCGATCCCCGGTGACACAAAGGATACGACCATTGCCGGAATCATCGCTGATGAAATGGCTATCGGTATGGTAAACGCCAAAACTACTGCAGTAAGAGTCATACCTGTTGTTGGCAAGGGTGTCGGAGACACTGTGGAATTCGGAGGCCTTCTCGGCTACGCGCCAATCATGCCTGTCAATCAGTTTTCCTGCGATGAGTTTGTAAATCGCAGCGGACGGATACCTGCTCCGATACACTCATTCAAGAACTAGTTACAGCAGATTCTGTTGCAAATCCGCAGCCAATCATGTATACTGCAATTTGTTCCGTGACAGATTTCCGATGCAGATGTAGTTCATTGGTAGAATACCAGCTTCCCAAGCTGGGGAGGCGGGTTCGATTCCCGTCATCTGCTTACTTCAATTCCTGTGAATTTTCATAAATGTCATGTCATAGATGGAGCTCACACGTTCACCATCATGGAGGAATGCCCATGAAATGCCCATATTGCGGTAAAGAGGACACAAGGGTCATAGATTCCAGACCTGCGGATAATGATACTTCGATAAGAAGAAGGCGTGTCTGTGATAGTTGCGCCAAGCGTTTTACGACTTATGAGAAGATCGAAACGATACCTGTAGTTGTAGTCAAGAAGGATAATAATCGCGAGCCTTATGATCGCTCCAAGATAGAGGGCGGAATTCTCCGGGCATGTCACAAGCGCCCTGTCAGCATCAATCAGATCAAGAAGGCTGTTGATGAAATCGAGACAGAGATCTATTCAAGAGAAGAAAAAGAGATTACGACCAAAGAGATCGGCGAAATGGTAATGAAGAAAGTCCATGATCTCGACCCCGTAGCGTACGTCAGATTTGCAAGCGTATACCGTGAATTCAAGGATGTCGAGACTTTCATGGATGAGCTCAAGAAAGTCATGAAGTCTGAAGAATCAGACAAAGCATCCAGAAAACAGTGAACTGAAGTAAGCGTATGTTGTGAATGTCAGAGCGCCGATGCCGATCTTAAAGGTCAGGCACCGGCGCTTTTAAGGTGTAATTTTGGAGAATCAGGATCCATGTGCAGAATACTCTATCCAGACGAGATCATTCCGTCAGCATATTATATAGATTATGATCGTCTTTATGCGGAGGGGTACAGGGGTGTTATTTATGATGTTGACAACACACTTGTGCCGCACGGAGCGCCAGCGGACAACAGAGCAAAGGCGCTGTTTGCTCATCTGCACGAGCTTGGAATGAAAGCTGTATTTGTATCAAACAATAAAGAAGACCGTGTCGCAGAATTTGCCGGTGAAGTCGGGGAAGAATATGTTTTCCTGGCACACAAGCCCGGTACTTCCGGGTATATTAAGGCGATGAAGATGATGGGAACGACCGTGGAAGACACATTCAGCGTCGGAGACCAGATATTCACAGACACATGGGGCGCAAAGCGCGCCGGATTACTTACGATCCTGACAAGACCGATAAACAGCACTGAAGAGATACAGATCATCATAAAAAGGATACTGGAGAAACCAGTGCTGCTGAATTATCGTATATACAGAAAGCTTCACAAGCCGGACAATGCCAGGAGCGTTCTGCTGCCGCTTGATCCGGATGGCACTTACCCGATCCTTTACGGCGAATACAATGGGCAGGCCGGCACAATGAAAAACAAGATGACATAAAAACACGTCACGGGAGGCACATCATGATCGACGGAAAGACCCGTCTGTGCGGGCTCATAGGAAGACCAGTTGAACACACGCTCTCACCCGCGATCCACAACACACTTGCCGCGGATCTGGGACAAAATCTTGTCTATGTCCCGATGCTTGTGGGCTCTGACATCGGCTCAGCTGTAAACGGCGCATATGCACTTAATGTGCTTGGTCTGAATGTGACTGTTCCATACAAGAATGATGTAATTCCTTTTCTCAAAGATATTGATTCCCTTGCCGCGAAGATCGGAGCTGTCAACACACTTGTGAGGATCGATGGCGGATACAAAGGATACAACACAGACATCCTCGGACTGAAGCGTGCTCTTGATTGTGAGAACATTGCCCTTACCGGCAAAACAATCGTGATCATCGGGGCCGGCGGCGCGGCGAGAGCTGTGAGTTACCTCTGTGCTTCTGAAGGCGCTTCAAGAATATACATCTTAAACCGCACATCTGACAAAGCACTCGAACTCAAGAAGGATGTATGTGCGGCATTTCCTGATATTCATGTAACTGCCGGAGCACTGTCAACAGCCGGAGAAATTCCCGAAGATGATATTATTGCACTGCAATGCACTTCAGTGGGACTTTTTCCACACGTAAACGAAAGCCCGGTAAGCGGATCAATATTCTTCCGCAAAATTTGTTTTGCCTTCGATCTGATTTACAGACCGGATGAAACAATGTTCCTCGGTGAAGTGAGACGTGCAGGCGGGCGGACTTCAAACGGCCTCAAAATGTTGCTTTATCAGGGAATAGCTTCTTACGAATTATGGAATGATGTGAGCGTGGACGAAGCTGAGGCTTCAAAAATATATACAATTCTCAGGGAACTGGTGCGCGGACAATGACTGATAATTATGTGCTGATCGGATATATGGGAAGCGGCAAAACAACTATCGGGCGTGAGCTCTCAAAGAGAACGGGCAGTAAGCTCTTCGACATGGATCAGATGATTGAAGAAAGAGCATGTAAGAGCATCGCGGATATTTTTGCTGAAGACGGCGAGGAAGTATTCAGAAGTATGGAAACAGAAATGCTTGAGGAACTTGCCGGATCTGGCGATAATACTGTCAGGAAGGGAAGGATCTACTCTGTCGGCGGCGGTACGCCGATGAGGGAAGAGAACAGAAAACTGCTTAAGAAGATAGGCTGTGTCATCTGGCTTTCAGTGGAGCCTGAGACTGTGATGTACAGATTATCACATGACAATTCCAGACCGCTGCTCAATGTCGCAGACAGAGAGAAAAAGGTAAGAAACATGATAGCCGAAAGAGCTCCACTATATAAAGAAGCCGCTGATCACGTAGTGAAAGTTGATGGTCTTATGCCATCTCAGATCGTTGATATTATTTTGGAACTGAAATAAAAATAATTGGGGGCAAAAATGAAAATACTTGTGATAAACGGACCGAATCTTAATTTCCTTGGAATCAGAGAAAAAGCTGTATATGGGGATGAGAGTTATAATACTCTGATGACGATGATCCTGAAGAAAGGCGCTGCGCTGGGAGTAGAGGTCGAAACATATCAGAGCAACCATGAGGGTGCGATAATCGACAGACTCCAGCAGGCATATTACGACAAGACAGATGGAGTCATCATCAATCCGGGAGCTTACACCCATTACAGTTATGCAATACATGATGCACTTAAAAGCATATTTGTTCCCAAGGTCGAGGTGCATATTTCCGACATCAATACCCGCGAGGAATGGCGCAGGGTGAGCGTGACAGCGCCGGCATGTGACAGGCAGATAGCAGGGCATGGTTTTGACGGATATCTGGAAGCAATGGAATATATCGTCAAATTAGCCCTTGAAAAATAGTATTCGATACGATAAACTACTACGGTATTGTGACGTGATAATTCAGGAGGCTTATTTATGATATCAGCAAGTGATTTCAGGAACGGCGTGACGCTCGAAATTGACGGACAGGTATGCCAGGTCATCGAATTCCAGCATGTAAAACCCGGCAAGGGTGCTGCATTCGTCAGGACCAAGCTTAAGAACGTTATAGGCGGCGGTGTAACAGAGAGAACTTTCCGCCCCACAGAGAAATTTCCTCAGGCACACATCGATTCAAAGGAATATCAGTATCTGTACAAAGATGGTGATCTTTACAACTTCATGAATACCGAGAACTACGAGCAGATTGCTCTGGGCGAAGAAGTTGTAGGCGATTCTCTTAAGTTTGTCAAAGAGAACGAAATGGTAAAGCTCGATTCTTATAACGGTAATGTATATGCTGTAGAGCCGCCTTTCTTTGTGGAACTTGAAGTCACTGAAACTGAACCTGGTGTAAAGGGAAATACGGCGACAGGCGCTAACAAACCGGCAACAGTCGAAACAGGCGCGGTCCTTATGGTCCCGCTGTTTGTCAACATTGGTGACAAACTTAAGATCGACACAAGGACGGGAGAGTATCTGTCAAGGGCTTGATTCCTTAACAAGGCTCAGATCATATAATACAGACAGCGATAATCAGGAGACAATGGACCTTAGGATCTTTTGTCTCTTTTTTTGCACATATATGATCAAACGGAGGTCAGATTTGAAAGAAACAGAATATGAAAAGACCGGAAGCCCGGTAATAATAGACCCGCAATATAGAATGGAGTGCTTTCATGCGGTAAATCTTGAGGAGCCTTCGCCACTGGAATGCTTCACAGGGGAACTCTCACGTGAAATAACAAAATGTGCCGAGCCCGAAGAAACGGTGAGCTTCAAGAGTGTTCGAAAGAATAACGGCATACAGAAAGAAGCATGTTTTGTCAGGTGCGGCGAAACAAAGGTAGCGCCTGCATTTTATCTTGATGATTTCTATGATGAATATAGCAAGAATGGAAGGACAGTAAGGCAGATAGCTGAGAGCATACTTTATGAGGCCAGGATGAGCATGCCTGGCAGGAAGATGAGTTTTGACTTCTGGAAAGATTATAATGAGGTAAAAAAGAGGCTGATCATAAAACTTGTTGGATATTCCGGCAACAGAGAGCTGCTTGCTGAGGTCCCTTATGACCGCATTGAAGATATGGCAGCAATATACTGTTATCTTTTGGCGGAAGAAGGAATGCAGGGCGGCACTATCACGATAAGGAATGAGCACCTGCAAAGATGGGGAATATCAAAGGAAACGCTTAACGCTGATGCATTTGAGAGCTGCCAGACCCTGCAGCCTGTCTGCATAACAGGAATCTGTGAGGCTTTGGGAATGCCTGTGGATAATAGTGAAGATGATGACATGTTCGTCATAAGCAACACCAGCAAAATCTTCGGTGCATCCTGTGTTTTATACCCGGGAGTACTTGAAAAATTTGCAGCAGAAAAAGATGCTGATATTTTTGTCCTGCCAAGTTCTATACATGAAATGATCCTTGTGCCGGAAAAGGAAGATCAGGATTACAGCACCCTGCCAAATATTGTCAAAGAGACGAACAGGACGGAAGTCGATCCTGAAGAGGTCCTGTCTGATTCAGTTTATTATTATGACCGCAAAGCAGGGGTACTGAGCAAATATCTTCCCTAAAGTGATTATTCAAGTTTGTCCGGCGCAGTTGAAATGGCGCCGGATTTTTGTTATCATCATCACTGACTTTATCATCAATATTGGTCATGCACTCGTAGTCTAATGGATAGAACATCGGCCTCCGACGCCGTAAATGCAGGTTCGATTCCTGTCGGGTGCATTTTTTATTTGCAGAAAATCAGATATTGGGGAGCATGAGCGGTGCTGTGATGGCTCCGCTGCGGTGAATATGGATAAACATCAAATTGATGATAAGAACATAAAGAGCAGTCATAACAGCAAGACAGATAAAGATCCTGACAACAAAATGAGTTTTGTTGAAAAGATCACGGAGTCTGCATATAAGATTAAATATCTCGTTATGGATCACAGTCGTGTTGTGCTTCCGGCATTTCTTATTGCAATTGCGGCGATCATTATCATTGTGGCTCTCGGTGCTCACAATGCTTCCGCAAAAAGGAAGAGTGCTGAGGAAGCGGCAGCAGCGGCAGAATCTGCGGCAGCAGCATCAACTGAGATCGTCATCGAGGAAAATAAGTATCCGGATGTCAATGAACTGATGAACACTTATTTTCAGGCGGTCGCTGACGGCGATGTTGATACGATCAGTTCCATAAGCACCAGCATGGATGAAACCGAGAAGATAAGGATACGGAAACTTGGTGATTATGTTGATTCATATCCTTCAATAGATGTTTACACGAAGCCGGGTCCGGTCGAAAACTCATACATTTGTTTTGTCGTTACAAAAGTCAGATTTGCGGATTATGATGCCGAGATTCCCGGCATGCAGACAATGTACGTATGTACTGATGAGAACGGGAGCCTCTACATCAATGAAGATGAATCAAGCAGTGACGTAACTGATTTCATCAAGCAGGCGTCACTTACAGATGATGTTGTAGATCTTAATAACAAAGTAACATCTGATTACAATGACCTTCTGGCTGACAACGAAGAACTCAGCAGTTTTCTTGATCAGTTAAGCTCGGAGATCGAAGTGTCTATAGGTGAGGCACTTGCTGATGCCAGAGCTGATGAATCCGATTCCTCAAGTGAAGCTTCAAGCGAGAGCTCAACTGATACTGGTTCTTCAAGTGATGGGAGCAGTGCTGAAGATTCATCAGCTTCATCGGGATCATCCGCTACTGTGGCAGTTGCAAAAGAGAGCGTTGCGGTCCGGAAAACGGCAAGCACTGATGGTGAACAGGTGGGCTCGGTCTATCAGGGAGACGAGCTTGATATAGTTGAGAACATGTCAAACGGCTGGCTCAAGGTCAAATATGACGGTGAAACAGCGTATGTTAAGGCGGAGTTTTTCGATCTGAGAAAGGAGTAGTATGTTTGGAAAAATTGATATGGCAATAATGGGTACCGGCAACATAGCTTCTACTATGGCCAAAACGATCAAACATGTTTCAGAAGTAAGCATGTATGCTGTCGCATCGAGAAATCAGGACCGGGCAACTCAATTTGCAAAGGATTATGGATTTAAAAAGGCATACGGATCATACGAAGAAATGCTCAACGATAAAAAAGTCAATCTTGTTTACATCGCAACTCCGATTTCAGAGCATTATGAAAACATGATCGACTGCATAGAGCATGGCAAGAATGTGCTCTGTGAGAAATCATTTACTCTTAATGAAGAACAGGCGAAAAAGGTCTTTGCGCTTGCAGCAGATAAAAATGTCCTCGTTACTGAAGCAATCTGGGTACGTTATATGCCTATGCTGGCGCAGATCCAGGAAGTCCTTGCGAGTAATGTAATCGGGGAACCTGCTATGCTGACAGCAAATCTTGCTTATAACATTAAGCAGATAAAGAGGATGACTGATCCGAAACTTGGTGGAGGATCGCTCCTCGATGTAGGCGTATATCCGATCAACTTTGCATCCATGATGTTCGGTGATGATATTGTGAATATCGATGCCTGCTGCACATATACATCAACAGGTGTAGATGAGTCTGACAGTATCACATTCAGATACCGTGACGGTAAAATGGCTGTACTTACCTGCTCTATGGATGGCATTTCTGACAGACAGGGTATTATTTACGGCAGCAAGGGCTACATGATAATCGAGAATATAAACAATTTTGAAACTCTGAGCGTATTCAACAGTGCTAACGAAAAGACGGCTCAGTACAAGAGACCGAGACAGAAGACAGGCTATGAATATGAGGTAATTGATGCAGTTAAAGCTATTAAGTCGGGCTGGCTCGAGTGCCCGGCAATGCCTCATGTCAAAACTCTCACGATCATGCACGAAATGGATGAGATCAGAAAGATCCTGAATGTAAAATTCCCGCAGGAAGAAGAGCCCAAGATAACAGAGCCGATCCTGAACGTGGCACCGGAGAAGATCGAAGCTCCGGCAGAGACGCCTGTCGAGGCAGAGCCCGAAATTGTTGAGTCACACGTTGAAGAAGCAACTACAGCGGTTGTTGAAACACCTGCTGAAACACCTGCTGAAACAACGGAAGAAAATGAGGAGCCGGCAGAAAACAATTGACAGACTCTAAGAGCAAGAATAATAAGTTCACCAGCTGTGACTACTGCGCCAATTATGAATATGACGATGATGACGGGTCTTATTCATGCATGGCTGATATGGATGAAGATGAGTTTTACAGGCTGCTCGCTCAGCCTGGTTACAGCTGTCCTTTTTACAGGAACAATGATGAGTACGAAGTCGTAAAGCATCAGATGTGATCATAAGGAGCGTATTAGTTTGGGTGGAAAGAAAGTTGTCGTCGGAATGTCGGGAGGTGTCGATTCCTCAGTAGCGGCACTGCTGCTTAAAGAGCAGGGCTATGACGTGATTGGCGTGACGATGCAGATCTGGAATAACAGCGACACAGAAGCAATTGAACGTGAGGGCGGATGCTGCGGTCAGAGCGCGGTGGATGACGCTGCAAGAGTGGCAGAAGTTCTCGGGATCCCGCACTATGTTATGGATTTCAGAGATATTTTTGAGAAGAAGGTAATCGACTATTTTGTCGGGGATTATATTCACGGCAGGACGCCAAATCCCTGTATAGCATGCAACCGCTATGTGAAGTGGGAAGCGCTTCTTACAAAATCTCTCGAAATAGGAGCTGACTTTATTGCGACCGGACATTACGCAAGGATTGAACTTCTTCCGAACGGCAGATATGCAATAAGAAATTCTGTCACAGCTGCCAAAGATCAGACATACGCACTTTACGCACTGACACAGTTCCAGCTTTCACACACGCTTATGCCTGTTGGCGATTACCATAAGGATGAGATACGCAAAATGGCGGATGAGGCAGGACTCCCTGTGGCTCATAAACCTGACAGCCAGGAAATTTGTTTTGTCTCCGACAACGATTATTCATCTTTTATAGAAAAGAACGCAGGCGACAGAATTCCGCCTGAAGGGCGATTTGTATCGGAGGATGGAAGAGATCTCGGTCCTAACAAGGGCATAATACATTACACTATCGGGCAGAGGAAACACCTGGGCCTCTCTATGGGGCATCCGGTATTCGTGACTGATGTTAATGCTGAGAACAATTCTGTAGTGATCGGCGAGAACGAGGATGTATTTGGTGACAGGCTGACATGCAGCGATATTTGCTACATGGCCGCTGATAAGAATGACAGTATATTTGAGATCGGCAAAACATTTGAGGCCGTAGGGAAGATCAGATATGCCCATCGCGGCGCGCCCTGCACAGTGACGAGAATTGCTGATGACAGACTGAGCGTTTGTTTTGAAGAGAAAGTACGCGCGATAACACCGGGACAGGCTCTTGTCCTGTATCAGGGCGAACACATCTTGTGCGGCGGAACGATTGAGCGGGCAAAGGCAGGCAGCTAATATGAAGATCGATCATATCGGATATCTTGTAAAGAAGATGGACAGGGCCATAAAGACTTTTGAAAATCTTGGTTACAGGATAAAACAGGATAAGGTCCGCGACGAATTCAGAAAGATCGACATTTGTTTTGTCGAAAATGACGGGTATGTCATCGAATTGATTTCGCCTTACGATAAGGACTCAACGGTCTCTGGTCTAATCAGGAAATATGGGAACTGTCCATACCACATTTGCTATTGCAGCGACGATATTGACAGAGACATCGAAAAAATGCGGGAGGCTGGATATTTGGCCTGGGATGCGCCGCTCGAGGCTCCGGCCTGCGGAAACCGCAGAGTCTGCTTTCTGATCCATCCTGATCTCGGAATGATAGAACTCCTTGAAAATCGTATTTAATAATGAATTTACAGTAAACATCTTGAATTTCAGTCGCCTTTTTATTATTATTAGAGTGCTGACAAAAGTTTGACAAAGTTCTGACAATCCGGAACGGTCAAATTGTTGCATAATAAAACAATTTTATGGAGGAAACAAAAATGGCAGTAAGAGTAGCAATTAATGGTTTTGGTCGTATCGGCCGTCTTGCTTTCAGACAGATGATCAACGCTGATGGTTATGAAATAGTAGCAATCAACGATCTTACATCTCCTGATATGCTTGCATATCTTCTGAAGTATGATACAACTCACGGACGCTTTGACGGAACAGTTGAAGCTAAAGAGAGCTCAATCGTAGTCAATGGCAAAGAGATCACCATCTATGCAGAGAAAGACGCTGCAAACCTTCCCTGGAAGGCTCTTGATGTTGACGTTGTTCTTGAGTGCACAGGCTTCTATACATCTAAAGACAAGGCTATGGCTCACATCAATGCCGGCGCTAAGCACGTAGTTATTTCTGCTCCTGCAGGAAATGACATGAAGACCATCGTTTACAATGTAAACCATGACACACTTACATCTGATGATCAGATCATCTCAGCTGCATCTTGCACAACAAACTGCCTTGCTCCTATGGCTAAGGCTCTCAATGACCTCGCTCCTATCGAGTCTGGATTCATGACAACTGTTCACGCTTACACAGGCGACCAGATGGTTCTTGACGGACCTCAGAGAAAAGGCAATATGAGAAGAAGCCGCGCAGCAGCAGCTAACATCGTTCCTGCATCATCAGGCGCAGCTAAGGCAATCGGCCTTGTTATCCCTGAACTGAACGGCAAGCTTAACGGCGCAGCTCAGCGTGTTCCTACCGCAACAGGTTCTACAACAATTCTTGATGCTGTAGTTGACGGAGCTGTTACAGCAGATCAGATCAATGCACAGATGAAGGCTGAAGCTACAGAGTCATTTGAGTACAATACAGATGAGATCGTTTCTTCAGATATCATCAACAGCACCTATGGTTCAATCTTTGATGCAACACAGACAAAGGTTCTTTCTATGGGCGATAAGACTCTCGTTCAGGTAGTTTCATGGTATGATAACGAGAATTCTTACACAAGCCAGATGGTTCGTACCATCAAGCACTTCGGCTCACTGCTCAACAAGTAATTTTGCTGAGAACAGACATATCGCGATAAACCGGGGTCCGGCCTTTTGAGAGGGCCGGATCCCTTTTTTATCAGATAAAGACTTTGACACAGGAGGCTAACAAATAATATGGCAGCACTTAATAAGAAGACAGTTGATGATTTCAACGCGGCCGGCAGAAGAGTCCTGGTCCGCTGCGATTTCAACGTACCGCTCAAAGATGGCAAGATCACAGACGATACACGTATCGTTGCAGCTCTTCCTACCATCAATAAGCTGATCGGTGAAGGCGCAAAGGTAATCCTTTGCTCTCATCTTGGTAAAGTCAAGAATGGTCCCAACGAAGGTGAGTCACTTACACCTGTAGCTGCAAGACTATCTGAGAAGCTCGGCAAAGAAGTTAATTTTGTATCTGATTACAATGTAACAGGCGAAGCTGCAACAGCAGCTGTTGCAGCAATGAAACCCGGCGATGTTGTTCTCCTTCAGAACACTCGTTTCCGTGGCAAAGAAGAGACAAAACCTCAGGATGCTGGCGAAGGATTTGCAAAAGAACTCGCTGACCTCGCTGATGATTATGTCTGCGATGCTTTCGGTTCAGCACACAGAGCACATGCTTCTGTAGCTGTAGTTACAAAGTACATCCGCGCTAAAGGCGGCACATGTGCAGTAGGATATCTTATGCAGAAGGAGATCAAGTTCCTCGGCAATGCTGTTGAGAACCCGGTACGTCCTTTCGTAGCTATCCTTGGCGGTGCAAAGGTCGCTGATAAGCTGAATGTTATTTCAAACCTTATTGAGAAGTGCGACACAGTTATCATCGGCGGCGGCATGGCTTACACATTTGCAAGAGCTAAGGGATATGAGATCGGCACGTCTCTTGTTGATGATACAAAGGTCGATTATTGCAAAGAGATGATCGAGAAAGCAGCAAAACTCGGCAAGAACCTTCTCCTTCCTGTAGATGCTGTGATCACTGATCATTTCCCGGATCCCATTGATGATCCTTCAATTGCCACAGAGGTCGTCGATATCGACAAGATCCCTGCAGACAAGATGGGCATGGATATAGGTCCCAAGACCAGAGCAATTTACGAAGATGCCGTCAAGACAGCCAAGACAGTAGTCTGGAACGGACCTATGGGCGTTTTCGAGAACCCTGTGCTTGCAGCCGGCACAAAGGCTGTAGCTGCTGCACTTGCTGCAACAACTGCTACTACTATCATTGGCGGCGGCGATTCAGCTGCAGCTGTCAATCAACTCGGCTATGCTGACAAGATGAGCCACATCTCAACAGGCGGCGGCGCTTCACTCGAATTCCTTGAAGGCAAGGAACTTCCGGGTGTTTACGCAGCAGATGACAAGAACTGATAAGATAGTATAAACTTGGCAGGCGCCGCAAAGGCGTCTGCAATTATGGAGCAGAGATCTGCTCCGTCATGGAGGATATCATGTCAAGAAGAAAGATTATTGCCGGCAACTGGAAGATGAATAAGACCCCCAGCGAAGCCAAAGAGCTTGTAGAGATGCTCAAACCCCTTGTGGATAACAAGGATGTCGATGTTGTTTACTGCGTTCCCGCTATCGATATTGTCCCCGTTGTTGAAGCTGTAAAGGGAACAAACGTAGAAGTCGGCGCTGAGAATATGTACGTCGAAGAGAAGGGTGCTTTCACAGGAGAAATCGCTCCTGCTATGATCGTTGATGCAGGATGCAAATTCGTCATCATCGGGCACTCAGAGAGAAGACAGTACTTTAATGAGACAGATGCTTTCCTCAACAAGAAAGTACTGAAGGCATTTGAGCACGGTCTTACACCTATCCTCTGCTGCGGCGAGACACTCGAGCAGCGCGAAGCAGGTGTAACACTTGACTGGATCAATCTTCAGATCAAGTCAGATCTGCAGGGCGTAACAGCTGAGCAGGCTGCTACAATGGTAATCGCTTACGAGCCTATCTGGGCTATCGGCACAGGCAAGACTGCAACATCAGATCAGGCTGAGGAAGTCTGCGGCGCTATCCGCAAGACTATCGCCGGAATCTATGATACAGATACAGCTGAGAAGATCCGCATCCAGTACGGCGGCTCTATGAATGCCGGCAACTGCAAGGAACTCCTCGCAAAACCTGACATCGACGGCGGCCTTATCGGCGGCGCAGCTCTCAAGGCTGACTTCGGCGAGATCGTAAACTACAATAAATAATCAGGATGCATCCCAGTGTTACCACTGAAAGCTGAATGATATTGATAATGAGCTGTCTGCTATTGATACTATGAAGCGGGCAGCTCATTTATTGTGTTACAATGTGAAAGCGGAATTATTATTCATTGGTATATGCCAGGACTGAGGTACACGTATTCATGAGCAGAGTAATTGTAATAGGAGCCGGGGCTGCCGGTTTGATGGCTGCAGTTGCAGCGTCTGATATGGGGCATAAGGTAACTGTCATCGAGAAGAACGAGAAGGCCGGCAAGAAAATATTTATCACGGGCAAGGGCAGATGTAATCTGACTAATGACTGTGATACAAATGATTTCTTCGATCACGTTGCGAGAAATCCAAAGTTCCTTTACAGCAGTATTTACAGTTTTGACCACGATATGGTCAAGGCCTTTTTCGAGGAAAATGGCTGTCCTGTCAAAACTGAGCGCGGTGAGCGTGTTTTCCCAGTATCAGACCATGCCTATGATGTCACGGGAGCTCTGACGAGTCACCTTCGCAAGGCTCATGTCGGCATTCAGTTCAACACTAAAGTGCAGGCAATCCTGTTTGATAAGCCAAAACAAGTAAGAGGCGTCAGACTTGATGATGGCAGAGAGCTGCCATCTGATGCTGTAATAGTCTGTACCGGAGGACTTTCTTATAAATCTACCGGTTCTACAGGCGACGGTTATCGTTTTGCCAAAGCTGCAGGATTGGATGTCACCCCGACATCACCGTCACTTGTTCCTTTTGAAATAGCTGAGAAGTGGCCGGAGGAACTGCAGGGACTTGCTCTCAAAAATATTGAGGTGACAATTACACCGATACAAAATGAAGAACCTGAGAAAGATAATTGTCATTCGGGCAAAAAGGCAAAGCCGGTCTATTCGGGTTTTGGCGAAATGCTGTTCACTCACTTCGGGGTAAGCGGACCACTCGTTCTCACAGCATCAACTATGTGTGATTTTGTGAAATATCCATCTGGATTCAGGCTTCTTCTTGACACGAAACCGGCAATCCCGGAAAATGAACTGGAAAACAGAGTAAAAAAGATCTTTGAAGAGGCTCCTGACAGGCACTATGTAAATGCGATACAGTCCTTATTTCCATCAAGATTTGGCGACATTATAGCAAGGCTTTCCGGAATTGATATCGGAAGGACCGCAAAGAGCATCAATTCAAAGGAACTCGGCGAACTCTGCAGACTCATAAAGGCAGTGCCGATGACGATCAGCGGGACCAGAGGTTTTGACGAAGCAGTTATAACAAAAGGCGGAGTTTCCGTGAAGGAGATCGATCCTTCAACGATGGAATCCAAGTCAGTATCAGGTCTGTATTTCGCAGGAGAAGTGCTCGATGTCGACGCAGTTACAGGCGGTTTCAATCTGCAGATCGCGTGGTCGACAGGACACCTTGCAGGTTCCAGCATCAGATAGGCATCAATAAGCGGATATTATTTGAATCATGGGAGGTCACAAATGCCATACAGTATTGCGATTGACGGCCCGGCAGGTGCCGGCAAAAGTACGATAGCAAGGATGACAGCGGAGAAACTCGGGTACATTTATGTCGATACCGGAGCGATGTACAGGGCAATGGCACTGTTCCTTATAAGGAATAATATTGCTGCTGATGACAACGAGGCTGTCAGCCGCGAATGCCGGAATGCCGACATCAGCATAGAGTACAGGGACGGTGAGCAGGTAGTTCTCCTCGGCGGACAGAATGTCAATCCGTATCTTAGGACAGGTGAAGTCAGCAACATGGCTTCTGTCAGCTCGACGAACGCAGATGTCCGGGTGAAGCTCGTGGAACTTCAAAGGAAGCTCGCAGAGAAGGCGAATGTCGTGATGGACGGGCGCGATATAGGAACTGTCGTCCTGCCTCATGCGCAGTGCAAAATATATCTGACGGCAAGTGTCGCAGTCAGGGCAAAGCGCCGCTTCGATGAAATTATTGAGAAGGGCGGAGAAGCCGACATCGAAACGATTTCACGCGAGATCGAAGAGAGAGATTACCGCGACATGCACAGGGCAAATTCTCCGCTAAAACAAGCGGAGGACGCAATTTATCTCGACACTTCAGATCTTACGATCGACGAGGTCACCGAGAAGATCATGGATATTGTTAAGCAAAAGGGAATCCTATAGTCAGGGGATAAGTGCAAAAATGGAGATAATCACAGCAAAAACTGCCGGATTTTGTTTTGGCGTGCAGAAAGCAGTTGATCTTGTATATGAACTCGTTGATAAGGCCGGGAGTGAAGGCTCAGGCGTCATCGGACCTATCTATACATATGGTCCGATAATTCACAATGAGACTGTGGTTGAGGATCTCGAGCGCAAGGGAGTAAAAGTCATCAATACTCCTGAGGAGATAGACAGAATTAAGAGCGGGACAATTGTTATCAGGTCACATGGCGTTTCGAAAGAACTTGCAGAAAGAGCTGCTTCCTGCGGAGCTGTGTGCCAGGACGCCACATGTCCGTTCGTTCAGAGGATCCACAGAATTGTAGAGGAGGAGAGTGACGGCGGGGCTCAGATCATAATAATCGGTAACGCCGGGCACCCCGAAGTAGTAGGAATTATGGGATGGTCATCCACACCTGCTGTTGTGATCGAAAACGAAGAAGAGGCAGAAAGTTACAGCGGGGACCCCGAAAAGCCTGTCTGCATCGTATCTCAGACTACCTTCAACGTAATAAAATTCAATGAATTGGTTGCTATTTTGAAATCAAGACTGTACAATGTAAATGTTGTCAATACCATCTGTAATGCCACAAGAGAGAGACAGGAAGAAGCCCGCAGTATTGCTTCTGATGCAGATGTTATGATAGTTATAGGTGGGAAGACGAGTTCCAATTCCGCAAAACTTTATGAGATCTGCGGTAAGGAATGCGCGAACACCTTTTTCATACAGACGGTAGATGACCTTCATCTTAACCTTTCTGGAAAGGAAAAGGTAATTGGCATCACCGCCGGGGCATCGACCCCAAAAAATATCATTGAGGAGGTTCAAAATTATGTCCGAACAGGAAGAGAATTTTGAACAAATGCTGAATGAATCATTCAGAACAATACACACAGGAGAAGTGGTCGAGGGCAAGGTAATCGACGTTAAGCCGGAAGAAGCCGTACTTAACATCAATTACAAGTCTGACGGTATTCTCACCCGTAATGAATACAGTAACGATAACTCGCTTGATTTGACGACCAAACTCAAACCAGGTGACACACTGGAAGTAAAGGTAACAAGAGTCAACGACGGAGAAGGACAGGTCCTTCTGAGCTACAAGAGACTTGCAGCTGACCGCGGAGACAAGAAGATCGAAGATGCTTTCAACAACAAGGAAGTTCTTACCGCTAAGGTAGAGCAGGTGTTGAGCGGCGGACTCAGTGTCAATGTTGACGGCGTAAGAGTATTTATTCCTGCTTCACTTGTTTCGGATTCTTATGAGAAGGATCTTACAAAGTATCAGGATCAGGAAATCCAGTTCGTTGTTATCGAGTACAATCCGCACAGACGCCGTTATATTGGTGACCGCAAGCAGCTTCTCATGGCTGCAAGAGCAGAACTTCAGAAGAAACTCTTCGAGACACTCAAGGTCGGAGATGTTGTTGAAGGAACTGTCAAGAATATCACAGATTTTGGTGCATTCGTAGATCTCGGCGGAGCCGATGGTCTGCTCCACATCTCAGAGATGAGCTGGGGCCGCGTTGAGAATCCCAAGAAGGTATTTAAGGTCGGCGAGACATTAAGAGTTCTTGTTAAGGATATTCAGGGCACAAAGATTGCTCTTTCACTCAAGTTCCCTGATGAGAATCCATGGGCAGGAGCTTCAGAGAAATATGCAATAGGTAATATTGTGACCGGCAAAGTCGCTCGCATGACAGACTTTGGTGCATTTGTAGAACTTGAGCCGGGCATTGATGCTCTGCTCCATGTTTCACAGATCGCCAAGGAGCATATTGATAAGCCTTCAGATGTTCTTAAGAACGGTGAAGAAGTTACAGCTAAGATCGTTGATTTCAACGAAGCTGAGAACAAGATAAGCCTCAGCATCAAGGCTCTCCTTCAGGATGAAGATACAAAGAAGAAGGAAGAAGAGAATGACGAGGATGTTGTTTCTGTAGATGTCGAAGCAGCAATCGCAGCTCAGAAGGACGACGATCAGGAGTAAGTAATAATTCCTGACAAATCATCAGACTAAAGATAAGGCAGTTGATCATCAATTGATCAGCTGCCTTTTGTGATGCCAGAGTAAAAAGTGTATTCTACAGCATATTCATTATTTAGAAGATTTTTCCAATATATGCTTCATAACATACAGCGCATACTCGGACAGAAGCGTTCTGTCCTTTTTAATCTCCGGCGTAAGTTCAAACCAGAGAGTAGCAGAGTCATATTTTTCTTTGAAGAAAGGGTCCCTGAATGCATCCCATTCAGGGAGAAAAGAGGATGACTTTCTTGTGTAACAGTTTTCCGGAGAAGCAGGTATTCTGTGGGTCTTCTCTGTGAATGATGCTATAGATCTGTGAAGCGCCTGATCCTGTTCCGGAAAATAATAATAGTTTTTATAATCAGCGTAGAAATATCTTAGCTCTTTTGATACGAGCGGTATTTTGACGATACCTTCTGTTCCGCCTTCGCCTGAATCTCCTTTAGGATGCTCAGCCTTGAAGAAACATCCATCTTTAGTGCCGAATACAGGTTTTGGCAAGTTAATGTCAGAGTGGAAACGTAGAATAACTTCCTCTCTTGTCACGCCTGATGCATCAGAATAGGAGTCAGCCTCGGCTCTGTATACACTGGGAGCTGATGAGAACAATGTGGAATATGAAAGCAGCGGCAGGAGACTGACGAGCCCTTCCAGATCAGATGCATTGTGATCAATGATCTTTGTCAGATCATCACTGCTTGCTGTCTTTACATAATCAGCGTATTCTCTTACGACATCGCGGCCGGTCGTGTGCTCAGTTCTTTCAGTTCCGAGGAAATCTTCAACCGTCTGCTGCTTGCAGTCGATCAGCCCCAGCATATTGCGGAATCGTGATACCGGCTTATAGAGATCAACAGATTCCATACCAGTCATCGGATCGTCAATACCGTACTTTTCTGATGATTTCCTGATGAACGGCACATCGAAACGATCACCATTGAAATGAACAAGAGTTTTCCTGTCCTTTACTATATCCGAAAAAGCCTTTATTATTTCAGGCTCCTCATCAGGAGTGTCCGCAAATATCTGGATCATTTCGCCGTCATTATTGTCAGCATATTCGCTATCAAAACATACACAGCCGATAAGAATTATAGAATCATTAATGGCACTCAGACCTGTCGTTTCAATGTCAAGCAGGACCAGATCTGAAAGCGGGCAATCAAGCCCGAATGCGGCCGGGTCTGAAATCGTTGTCAATTTGTTCTTGAATATCTGCATTTTGAGCCTCTCGATAATGCAGTAATTCTACCATATATGGATTTATTTATGTTACAATTCACAGGTGACATATGTAAACGAATTATCCAACGAGGCATAGATGGCAAGAGGTACGTTCACCGGCGGTGTGCATCCATATGATGGGAAAGATCTTTCCAGGCACATGCCGATCAAAACTGTATATCCGCGCGGTATAGTTGTTTTCCCTCTTCTGCAGCATATGGGAGCACCGGCAATTCCCTGCGTGAAGGTAGGAGATCCTGTGCTGACAGGGCAGATGATCGCAAAGGCTGACGGAGATTTTTCCGCTAATATTCATTCGTCTGTCTCCGGAATGGTCGTGGCTATCCGCGATTGTGAAACAGTCGGTGAAAAGCAGGAGAAGTGTATCGTAATAAGCAATGACGACAGATTCAGTGAGATACCATATCCCCCCGTAAGAAAATTTGGGAATCTGACACCGATCGCTATTGAGAGTGCCGTCAGAGGAGCAGGTGTCGTAGGCATGGGCGGAGCAGGACTTCCCACTCATATCAAGCTATCATATGAACATCCTGATGAAATTGATTATTGTATTGCAAATTGCGTCGAATGTGAGCCTTACCTTACGTCTGATTACAGACGAATAGTAGAGAACCCGGCCAAAGTGCTCAATGGTCTTAGAATATTACTTAAGGTCTTCCCGAAAGCCAGAGGAATAATAGCCCTCGATGAGAGCATGCAGGATGTATATTCAGAACTCAGAAGATATACAGCCGGTGATCACAGAATTTATGTCAAAAAACTGGAATCAAAATTTCCGCAGGGTTCAGAACGTCAGCTGATATATGCACTTACCGGACGGACAATGAACAGCAAGATGCTGCCGTCTGACATTGGCTGCATAGTGAACAACGTTGATACCCTTGTAGCAGTAAATCAGGCTGTGATGTTGTATGAACCGCTGCTGACAAGACTTATCACTGTTTCAGGTGACTGCATAGCAAGACCCAGAAACTATCGTGTAAGGATAGGCATGAGCTATGCTGAACTGATCGAAAGAGCCGGCGGATTCTCGTCAAGACCTGCACTTATCCTTGACGGCGGGACAATGACAGGTAAACGCATTACAAATCTCAATGTTCCGATAACGAAGCTCAGTTCAGGAATCATAGCTCTTTCAAAAGACAGAGCTGCTGCCATGAAGGAAACAGCCTGCTCACGGTGTGGCCGCTGCGTTGAGATCTGCCCGGATAAGCTTTTACCTATAACAATTTATAATGATGCTCTTAAGGGAGACAAAACATCCTTCATAAAGCATCATGGGCTCGAGTGCTGCAACTGTGTCTGCTGCAGTTATATTTGTCCGTCCAAGATCGATCTTGCAGATAAGATCAATAACATGAAACGCGAGATACTCGCAAATCCTGATGAGGCCGGGGATTATTCAAGGCGTCTCAGTTACCGGGAACAAAAATGACAGGTACAAAACCATTTACAAAATCATCAATGACAACAGGTGGGATGATGTTCCTCGTCATCCTGTCTTTATTACCGTCAGTTTACATGGGCGTATTTCATTACGGTCTTCATGCGGCATTGATCATTGTGTTGTCGACCTCAACAGCTGTAGTGTGTGAACTTCTTTTTGAGGTTATTTTCCGCAGGACTATAACGATCAATGACTATTCAGCTGCTGTAAGCGGCCTGATACTCGGAATGATCCTTCCTCCGAATGTTCCACTGTATTTCCCTGTTGTAGGAAGTGCTGTCGGAATTCTCGCGTTTAAGATGGCTTTTGGCGGGATTGGTAAGAATATATTGAATCCTGCCATGACAGGCAAGCTGCTTCTTGTCGTGGCGTTCCGAAGCAAAATGAACGATTATTCATGCGATAGTTTTGGAAAGCAGACACCGCTCACAGATATGGTCAACGGCAATGATGTAAATCTTGTCGATCTGCTGACCGGGAACACCGCGGCATGTATCGGGACAGGGTGTGCAGTGGCAATACTGGCAGGAGCAGTTATTCTGCTGCTGGTTGGAATAATTGATCTGTCGATCCCGATTGGTGCATTTATCAGTTTTACGATACTTATGATATTATTTGGAAAGAACGGTTGGAATCCGGTATTCTTTGCTGTTCAATATATCGGGGGAAGCTTTTTGTTCACTGTCTTCTTCATGGCAGAGGACTATTCGACCAGACCGCTCACTAAGAAGGGCAGATTAATTTTCGGATTGATATTCGGATGTTTTACAGCTGTATTCAGACTCATGGGCTATGTAGAGGATGCAGTCGTTTTTGCCCTTATACTTTGCGATCTTACAGTTGTTATCATCGACAGAAAACTTCTTCCTGTGCCGTTCGGACTCATACAGACCGGGCGCTCGGCGAGAAAAATCCGCGAGGCAAGGCGCAGAAGAGAGCGGCTTGAAAGAGAACGAGCTGAGGAGAAGGATAGCGACGATATGGTATGGGAAAATGAGCTTGATACTGATGTGCTGGAGTCAGACAGCAGGACACCTGAAGACAGGGGATGACATGACCATTCACACCTTAATTGATGCATTTTGCCTGTTTTCAGCGTATAGTAGATAAATACTGATTATTGGAGGTATGGGTTTGAAAGAGATACTTTATAAGAGCACGAGGAGCGACGGAGCTCCAATAAGCGCTTCAAAGGCGATACTGAAAGGACTTGCTGATGACGGAGGCCTTTTTGTCCCGACAGAGTTTCCAAAGTTTGACAGAAGTTTTGACGAGTTTGCAAAGGAATCATACCAGGAGACCGCATACGATGTCCTGAAACTGTTGCTGTCAGATTATTCCGAAGAAGAACTAAAGGACTGCATTGCCAAAGCATATGATGATAAGTTCGACAACGATGAGATCGCACCTATGGTCGAAGCAGACGGTGCGTATTATCTCGAACTTTTCCATGGCCGCACAATAGCGTTCAAAGATATGGCACTTTCAATACTTCCCTATCTGATGATCACAGCAGCAAAGAAGAATAATGATGACAAGGAAATTGTCATACTGACTGCGACAAGCGGAGACACCGGGAAAGCGGCACTGGCCGGATTTGCCGACGTCCCTGGAACCAGGATCGTTGTCTTTTACCCAAAGGACGGCGTGTCTTCGATCCAGAAGCGCCAGATGATCACACAGAAGGGTGACAATACCTGCGTGATCGGCATTGAAGGAAATTTTGACGATGCCCAGACGGGCGTCAAGAAGATCTTTACAGACAAAGATCTCGCGGCTGACCTGGCTTCCAACGGGTATCAGTTCTCATCAGCTAATTCAATAAATATCGGGCGTCTTGTGCCTCAGATAGTTTATTATGTTTATGCATATTCAAAGCTTGTAAATGAGAACAGGATAAAAGCCGGAGATAAGATAAATTTCGTTGTTCCGACAGGAAATTTCGGAAATATTCTCTCCGCTTATTATGCAAAACAAATGGGTCTTCCGATCGACAAACTTGTCTGTGCTTCCAATTCCAACAAGGTCCTTTATGACTTCTTCAGGACCGGTAAATACGACAGGAACAGGGAGTTCATACTGACTTCTTCGCCGTCGATGGATATTCTTGTTTCCAGCAATCTCGAGAGGCTCATATACCACATCGCAGGGGACAGTGCATCAAAGGATTCGTCGTATATGAAGGATCTTGTCACAAGCGGTAAATACAGTATCACTGAAGAAATGAAAGATAAGCTGGGCGATTTCAGCGAGGGTTATGCCTCAGAAGATGACACTGCATCGGCGATACGTTCGCTCTATGATGAGACAGGTTACGTCATTGACCCGCATACTGCGGTAGCAAGACATGTTTACAAAGAGTATGTGGAAGAGACAGGAGATAAAACTCCGACAGTAATTGTTTCAACGGCCAGTCCTTTCAAATTCGAAACATCAGTTTTGAAAGCCATCGGTCTTCCGACAGATGCTGATGATCTGAGCCTTGCGGATGAATTGTCAAAGGCCGCAAATGTTGCTGTACCTGATGCAATTCTGTCGCTTAAAGGTGCGGATATACGCCACAAAATGATTTGCGGTAAGGATGAGATGAAGGACGAAGTCCTTAAATTTCTTGGGATAGATTGATTGAAAGCCTTAAGGCAGACAGTTATCAGCAGCGAATCAGACAGCAGGAAATATAAATAATGGAGGTCTTTTATGGACAGTTCAGCAATTGATATTTTTAATATTCTTATAATAGCTTTCGGGGCATATATCATATATGCGGCAATAATTCTGAAGAAGGACGGGAAGATATCAAAGAGCCTTATGCTGTCGCCGGGAGCAAATGACAGTACGATCAAGAATAAGGACGGCTTTATAAAGTTCATGTTCCCGAGAACTGTTATTCTCGGTATCGTAGTCACGCTCAGCGGATGCTGGGATATTGTTTTCCCGCAGCTTGCCGGTAACGGGTGGATCGAACTTACAATAATTCTGGTCTTTATGCTGATCCTTGTGCTCTACATAAGAGATATCAAAAAAGCAGGAAAAGTATTTGGAGAACAGAAATAAATAAAGAAGGTAGCAACAAATGAACATCTATTCAGGACGTATCAAAGAACTAAGAAAAGCAATGAAACAGGAGGGAATCAGCTATTATATGATTCCCACAGCAGATTTTCACCAGTCAGAGTATTCTGCTGATTATTTCAAGGAGAGAGAATTTTTCTCAGGTTTTGACGGATCAAACGGAACACTTGTCGTCGGACACGACTGGGCAGGATTATGGACAGACGGTCGTTACTGGATACAGGCCACTCAGCAGATAAAAGGGTCCGGCATTCAGCTTATGAAGATGATGGAACCGGGCGTGCCCGACATTCCGACCTGGCTCTTTGAAAACATGGATGACGGAGAAGTCCTTGGCTTTGACGGCAGATGTGTCAGCAGAAGAGAGGGCGCCGGTCTTGCAGAATTACTGGCCGGCAGGAACATAACCATAAAGTGCAATGAAGATCTCGGCGACCCTATATGGAAAGACAGACCGCTTCTTCCTTGTCATCCGATGTTCGAGCTAAGCGATGAGCAGGCAGGTGAGAGTTTTGCCGAAAAGGTCGGCCGGCTCCGCGACGTAATGAGAGATAATGGCGCGTCATATTATGTATGCGCAAAACTTGATGATCTCATGTGGCTGACGAACTTAAGAGGAAATGATGTTGAGTGTAACCCTGTTGCGCTTTCTTACGGCTTCTTTTCAATGGATAAACAGATCATATTCGTTCAGAATGACGAAGTGACTGAAGAGATCCGCAAAACATGTGATAAGCATAAGATCGAAATAATGCCATACGGCGATTTTGATCGTTTCCTTAAGGAATTCAATTACATGGGCAACGTGATGTATGATCCCGAGTCAGTCAGCTACGGTCTTTACCTGACGATAAAGGCCGGAATAAGGAACTGCGAGCATCTGTCCTGTCACACATCGCCTGTCAAACTCATTCAGGCAGAGAGCCCGATAACAATCATGAAAGCCGTCAAGAATCCTGTGGAGATCAGGAATATCAGGGACATCTACAAAGAAGATTCTGCCGCTGTATGCCGTTTTATCTACTGGCTCACACATGAGGCTGACATAAGTAACATCACAGAATATGATGCGGCCGTGAAGATGGATTCGCTTAGAAAAGAGATACATGATTTCATTGAGCTTTCATTCGGCACTATAACAGCTACAGGCCCGAATGCTGCAATGATGCATTATGAGCCGTCCGCGGATCACTCTTCAAAGCTTAAAAGAGAAGGCATGCTCCTGATGGACTGCGGCGGGACATATTACCGCGGCACAACTGATATGACAAGGACTATGGCTCTCGGAAAAGTCACAGATGAAATGAAGAAGAGCTATACTCTTACTGCTGCGGGTAATCTCGGACTTCTCAATGCTTCGTTCATGAAAGGATGCACAGGCAGGAATCTTGACATACTCGCACGCGAGCCGCTCTGGGCTGTCGGAAGCGACTACAAGTGCGGCACAGGTCATGGGATAGGATATGTCCTCAATGTTCATGAAGGGCCTCAGAACATCAGATGGCGTTTCTCCAAAGGCGCAGACGCAGTGGAGTTCCTGCCCGGAATGATTGTTTCTGATGAGCCGGGTGTTTATAAAGAAGGCAAGTTCGGGATAAGGATCGAGACTATCCTCATCTGTGTTCCGAAATGCAAAACAACAGATGGCGAGTTCTTATGTTTTGACCCGCTCACCTTTGTGCCTCTCGACAAAGAGCTTATCGACCCTCAGTATCTCAGTGACCGGGAGATGGCAGAACTGAACGAATACCACAGACAATGCAGAGAAGAGATGCTGCCGTATTTCGAATCTGATAAAGACAGGGATATAAAGCAGTGGCTGATCGATGCAACAGAAGCGATCAGCAAATAGTATCTGCTGTAAATATGTTGTATAATGAAAGTGCCTGAAGTGTTCGGTAAACTTCTGTATTTTTGAACCTACATTTACTTTAAACGGGATATCGATATTTCGCCAGCGGCTGTCACGCCTTCGGCCTCAGGGCTATGGGAGAGGAAGACAAATGTCGGCGCTGGGATAACCCACCTGGCTTATAGCTAGGAGTCAAAAGCAGAAGGCGGCACTTCGGGTATTATGTTGGGATTTTTTATCAGGAGGTAAGTTAAGTTATGGCGGATCTATCAGAATTGAAAGAAAAAGCCGCGCAGATAAAGGAAGAACTGAGGCAGAAAGCGGAGTCTCTTGATTCCTCAAAATCGGCGTACGAAGTGAGAAAAGAATTTCTCGACTCAAAGAAGGGCAGGATCGGCCTGTTGATGCAGGATATGAGGTCTGTCCCCTCAGAGCAGAAAGCTGAATACGGCAAAACCGTAAATGAGCTGAAAGTCTGGGCCGCGCAGCGTTTTGAAGAAATCGATGCGAAGATGAAAGAAAGGGAACTCGAGTCCCGCTATAAATCCGAAAAAATAGATGTGTCCATGCCGGCAGTCAAGATCGCACATGGCAATCTTCATCCTGTGACACAGGTCCGCGAGGAACTTATTGATGTTTTCGCCGGAATGGGTTTTGAAGTCTATGAAGGCACTGAAATTGAAAATGACTATTATAATTTCACTGCACTCAATACGCCCAAGGATCATCCTGCCCGCGATATGCAGGATACTTTTTATCTCTCTCCTGAGTTCCTACTCCGCACTCAGACATCATCAGGGCAGATCCATGTCATGGAGAAGAAGAAACCTCCCATTAAGATACTTTCTCCCGGAAAAGTTTTCCGTTCAGATGATGATGCTACACATTCTCCCATGTTTTCCCAGATGGAAGGACTTGTCGTCGACAAGAAAATCACGCTCAGCGACCTCAAGGGTATGCTGGATGTTTTTGTAAAGAAAATATACGGCGAGGAAACTGTAACAAGACTTCGTCCTTCATATTTCCCGTTCACGGAGCCATCAGTCGAGGTCGACTGCAGTTGTTTTGCCTGCGGCGGCAAGGGCTGCCCTCTGTGCAAAGGTACAGGCTGGATTGAGGTGCTCGGTGCAGGAGTGGTCAACCGCAAGGTGCTTGAGAACTGCGGTATTGATTCTGACGAATACAGTGGACTTGCTTTCGGTATAGGACTTGAGCGTATTGCCATGCTTAAGTATGGCATTAACAATATAAAGCTTTTGTTCGAGTCTGATATTCAGGTACTGAATCAGATAGGTGATCAGGAATAGAAATCACGACGTGCTTATGCGACAAATGACAGCCGCATAAATAAAGAAACGCTCAGGCATGGAGGTAATTATGTTAGCACCATTAAGTTGGCTGAAAGAATATGTGGATATTGATATTACGCCGGAGGAGCTGCAGGCAAAACTGTTCTCATGCGGTTTTGAAGTAGAAGAGCTGTATCAGGTCGGCAAGGATATTGAAGGTGTAGTTGTAGGACTCGTCGAAACATGTGAACCTATACCTGATACGCATCTTCATGTATGTCAGGTAAACGCCGGAGATAAAGGTACATTCCAGGTCTGTTGCGGAGCTGATAATGTCCGCGCAGGAGCCAGATTTCCGCTGGCACTGGTCGGCGCAAAGGTTCTTGCAACTGCAAAGGATCACGTCACTGTTACAGGCATAGAGACGATAAGCAAGGGCAAACTTCGCGGTTATGATTCAGAGGGAATGCTGTGCTCAGGAACTGAACTCGGTGTAAATGAAGACATGTATCCGGGAGCCGGATATAACGGGCTTCTCGAGCTGCCGGAAGATTCGGCGGCAGGAAGTGACGCAAAGCCGATACTCGGGCTTGATGACTGGATATACGATATTTCGATCACTGCGAACCGCCCCGATTGCATGAGTATACTTGGAATTTCACGCGAAATAGCGGCTGTTCTCGGCAAACCGCTCAAAATGCCTTCACTTGATTATAAAGAGAGCGATGTTAAGAACGAGGGATTTAAGGTATCTGTAGAAGCTCAGGATCTGTGCCCCCGCTATATCGCGCACTATATTTACGACGTGAAGATCGGTGAGTCACCTGCCTGGATGAGAAGAAGACTTGCACTCACAGGTCACAATTCAATTTCTAATATAGTTGATATCACAAATTATGTAATGACTGAGATCGGGCAGCCTATGCATGCTTTTAACGGCGGTTATCTTCGCGGAAATGAGATCGTTGTCCGCCGTGCGAAGGACGGAGAGAAGATTCAGACTCTTGATGAGAAAGAATTTACCCTGACACATGACAATCTGCTTATCTGTGACGGCAAAGGCCCTGTGGCTCTTGCCGGTATCATGGGCGGTCTTGATTCTGAGATTCAGGACTCAACAACGAGCGTCACTTTTGAATCTGCCAAATTCGCCCGCGACAATATCAGAAAGAGCGCAAGAGCTCTCGGACAGAATTCAGATGCCAGCGCTGCATACAGCAAAGGCGTTTATGAGTATACGACTGAACTTGGCATGAGGCGCGCACTTCACCTTGTTGAAGAACTTGGAGCCGGAAAAATCTCATCAACTCATTTTGATGTCAATACAGGCAACTCTCTGGAACCCAGAGAAATCAAAGCAAGTGTCAGGAAGGTCAATGATGTTCTCGGAATAACTGTTCCCGATGAGGATATCATCCGTGTCCTTAGCGGCCTTTCAATGGAGCCCGCAATAAATGGCGATGAACTTACTCTTCAGATTCCGGCTTACAGGGAAGATATGGAGTCATATCAGGACATAGCCGAAGAAGTTATTCGTATGTATGGCTATGATCATGTAAAGTCAACCTTCCTCAAAGATGCACAGGTCACAATGGGCGGACGCAACCTTATTCAGAGAACTGAGCTCAAGCTAAGACGCGCGCTCTGCGCTGACGGTGCATACGAGTGCATGCACTATTCATTCTTTGCACCATCTGATCTTGATCTGCTGCGCCTTGACAAAGATGCTCCCGAGCGCAATGTCATTCGCATCATCAATCCCATAAACGAAGAATTATCAATAATGCGCACCACGCTTGCTCCTGAAATGATACATGCTATTTCCAGAAACCAGAAAAAAGCGACTCTTGATGGACGCCTTTATGAGATAGGCAGCAGATTCATCCCCAAGTCGTTGCCGCTAACAGATTATCCTGATGAGAGACAGACACTGTGCATGGGAATCTGGGGCGAAAAAGAAGACTTCTTTACACTTAAGGGAATGTGCGAGACAGTCGCTGATAATCTGCTTCTTGATTTCTCTTATGAACCTGAAGTCAAAACATTCCTTCACCCGTATCGCACCGCTGCAATTGTATGTGATGGCAACAAGATCGGTTATCTTGGACAGCTTTCATATGACATACAGAACGATGAAGACATGAGAGTACCCTGCTATATAGCTGAGATAGACCTGCAGGCTCTGAGGCCGTCATACGGAAAAGTTGAGACATTCAGACCGCTTTCAAAGTTCACTGTAGAAAAGAGGGACCTTGCCCTTGTCATGGACAGCAAGGTTACCTGCGGAGAAGTGGAAGATGCTCTTTACGGCGCCTGCAAAGCCATCACTGACGTAAAACTCTTTGATGTTTACACCGGTCTTCCAATTCCGCCAGATAAGAAACAGATGGCATTTACCGTCACATTCACGCCTGGCGATGAAGAGTTCAAGGCTGATACAGTAGACGGATATGTTTCGAAGATACTTAGGAAGCTTAAGTTTACTATGGATATTGATTTAAGAAGCTGATATTACCGATAGGAGTTCGTAATGGTTCAAAATACAGAAAAAGTACCTGTGGGTTATTCAACAGCAGATTACTGGTTCGATCTGCCCAAAGAACTTATTGCTCAGGACCCGCTTGAGGACCGCGCATCTTCAAGACTCCTTGTCATGAATAAGGATACCGGTGAGCTTGAGCATAAGATCTTCAGGGATATTATAGATTATCTTAAGCCCGGCGAAACACTTGTCCTCAACAACACAAAGGTCATTCCGGCAAGGCTCATGGGAACGAAGATCGATACCGGTGCTTCTGTAGAAATACTTCTTCTGAAACGCCGTGAGAATGATATCTGGGAGACACTGGTGCGTCCAGGCAAGAAGCTGAGGCCGGGTGCAAAGGTGACTTTCGGTGACGGCTTGCTTACGGCTGAAATCCTTGAAGTTGTCGATGAAGGAAACAGGCTTGTTCAGTTCCATTATGATGGGATATTCGAGGAAGTTCTCGACAGACTCGGTGAAATGCCGCTTCCGCCATATATCACTCATAAGCTTGAAAACCCTGAGATGTACAACACTGTATACGCAAAGTTTGACGGCAGCGCCGCTGCTCCTACTGCCGGTCTGCATTTCACTAATGAACTTCTTGATGAGATTGCCGCAAAGGGCGTAAACATCGCTTATGTGACACTTCATGTCGGTCTTGGAACATTCAGACCTGTAAAGGTCGACGACGTCCGAGAGCACCATATGCATACCGAATGGTATCATGTGACGCAGGAGACAGCAGACCTTATTAACAAAACACATGAGAACGGCAAAAGAGTAGTCTGTGTCGGCACGACAAGCTGCAGGACAGTTGAGAGCGCATCAACACCGGACGGGATTATCCACGCCGGAGCTGACAATACATCAATATTCATTTATCCCGGTTACAAATTCAAGATAATGGATGGACTTATCACGAACTTCCACCTGCCGGAATCAACGCTGATCATGCTTGTTTCGGCCTTCTGCGGCCGCGATAAGATATTGCACGCATACGACGTGGCCGTGAAAGATAAGTACAGATTCTTCTCATTTGGTGATGCTATGTATCTTTACTAGATCTTTGAAGAATCCAGGATAACTGATATTCACACAGGTCTCGTCATCCAGAATAGTTGTGCCATCTGCTGCGAGTGCACATACAGCAAAACTCATGGCGATTCGATGGTCTTTGTGACAGGATATCCTGGCACCATGAAGAGCATAGTTATTTATAGCACCACCGTTGACAACATTACCACAACCGCATTTATTGGCACTGGCATTTATACTGTCAGGAGCCACTCCATGAATGATCATCCCGTCTTCAAGAGCCTCAATATCGGCGCCCATTGAAGCCAGTCCTTCAACAACTGCATCAATGCGGTCAGATTCCTTAACACGGAGCTCTGCCGCATCTTTTATTGTCGTAGTTCCATCAGCAAAAGCGGCAGCCACAGCTATGACAGGTAGCTCATCTATAAGTGCAGGTATCATGTCACCGTAAATAGTTGTTCCGTGAAGAGAAGAATACTTAACAACAATATCTGCGACTGGTTCTCCGGCTACAGTCCTGTTATTTGTGAGCTCAATGTTGCCGCCCATATCCTTAAGCACATCGATTATTCCTGATCTGGTCGGGTTTACACCGACATTTTCAAGCAAAACTTCAGACCCCGGCACAATGAGTGCCGCGACCATAAAGAAAGCCGCCGAAGAAATATCTCCGGGAACAGCAATATCACCCACAGAAATCAGCACATCAGCAGGAGATACTGTGACGTGATATCCATCAGCTTCTTTTGTTGTTGTAATATGAGCACCAAGTGAAGAGAGCATGCGCTCTGTATGGTCTCTTGAAAGTGCCGGCTCAATGACTGTGGTGTCAGAATCAGCATAAAGACCTGCACAGATAACAGCTGATTTGACCTGGGCTGATGCAACTGCAGATTTCCATGTTATCCCTTGAAGCTTTGAGCCCTTGATTATCAATGGCGCACAGCCGTTGTCGTTTTTTGATTTTATGTCAGCGCCCATCTTTGAAAGAGGCTCGATTATTCTTTTCATGGGACGTTGATTGACTGAGTCATCGCCTGAAAGAATTGTTGTAAATTGCTGCGGTGCAAGAATACCACTTATTATTCTTGTTGTCGTTCCACTGTTGCCTGTGTACAGTGGAACGGTATTCTCCGATTTCAGCCCATGAAGTCCTTTGCCATGAACTGTCACTTCACATGCTTCATCATCAACCTCTATATTAACACCGAGGCGCCTGAAACAATCTATAGTGGAGAGACAGTCCGCCCCATTAAGAAAACCTGTTATATGTGTATCCCCTGTTGAAAGTGAGCTGAACATAACAGCACGATGTGATATTGATTTATCACCGGGCACCTTAATTGTGCCATGAAGCGGTGTGTCTGCTTTTTCTATAGAAATCATCTGAGCCTCCATATAACCTGTCTTTTGATTTTTTCAGATTCCTTAGGTCTGTTTCATTCAACTAATAAGTTAAGAAAATTACTCATGACAGCTGTAGCCGTTGCTCTGCAGCACAGCCTCGGCCTGTTTCATGCCTTCGCTGGTATGAAGCTCAAGGCTGAGAACGCCTTCCTCGAACTCACGGCTGTGGACGATGCCAAGGTTCTTAATGTTGATATTCTCATCTGCCAGAAGATCGACAATCTGCGCAAGAGCATGCGGACGATCGGCAATCGTGATATGCAGAACAAATGATTGCTGGATCGGGCCGCTCTGTGAACTGGAGAAGCTGTCACGATATTTTCTGGCGCTGTCGAAAAGTTTATAAAGAGCGTCGGAATCAGCGGATGCAATTATATTTCTATTGTCGCTTAATGCGGCAATGTAATCATCAAGAAGCTTCAGAATATTGTCTCGATTTGTCAGACAGATCTGTTGCCACATCACAGGTGAAGAGGAAGAGATTCTCGTGATGTCCTTGAATCCGCCTGCGGCAATAGTCTTCATTATTCCTTCAGGCGTATCGCTATCACGGACAAGATTTACCAGCGTTGCCGAAATAACATGTGGAACATGGCTTACCGCCGCTGTCACATAATCATGCTGGTCACTGGACAGGACAAGCGGGATGGCGCAGAGTGAGCGTATTATCTCAGCGAAAGTGAATACTTTTTCTTCTGGGACTTCCCTTTCAGGAGTCAGGATATAATAAGCATTTTCAAGAAATTCAGCCTTTGAATTGCGGTATTTGGTGCGCTCTGAGCCGGTCATGGGGTGGCCGCCTATGAATTGAGAATTCAGGCCGGCTTTCGATATTGAAAGGTGGATATCAGTTTTGACTGATCCGATATCAGTGAGAATAGCGGTCTCCTTGAGATAAGGCTTTATCAGGCTTATGTTCTCGTCGTTACAATGCACGGGAGCACAGAGAAATATATAGTCACAATCAGAGAATGACTCATCAATACTCTGAGTGGCGACATTCACCACGCCATCAGCAACTGCTTCATCCAATGAATTTTTACTCGGATTATATGCAACAATTATTGCATCCTGGTGGTATCGGCGAATAGCCCTGGCAATTGTGCCGCCGATAAGGCCGAGACCGATGAAACCGAAGGAGAGAACGTGAGAATTATTGTGTGCCTGAGTCATTGAATTTCCTCCATGGAGGGGCTGCGTTTGCCCCATTGCGCTGAGAAACAATGGCTTTGCAAGCCAAATGGATGCGCTGTTAAATATTGTAGTGATGATATCACAAATAACGGGCATTCGGTCGATGTTTATGAAATCCAGTGTAAACATGTTGGTCAAAATCAGGCAGGCTGTAATTAACCACTTACTGCGAAAGTTAAGCACGGAGCAGTTGGCACAGTCGTTAGTGCTTAACTTTCCTGTGAAATCCTTCCGGGCACCCAACATTATCTGCGAAAATTAAGCACGGAGCAGTTGGCACAGTCGTTAGTGCTTAACTTTCCTGTGAAAAGCCTTCCGGGCACCCAACATTATCTGCGAAAGTTAAGCACGGAGCAGCTAGTATGGTCGTCAGTGCTTAACTTTCCTGTGAAATCCTTCCGGGCACCCAACATTATCTGCGAAAGTTAAGCACGGAGCAGCTAGTATGGTCGTTAGTGCTTAACTTTCCTGTGAAATCCTTCCGGGCACTAAACATTATCTGCGAAGTTAAGCACGGAGCAGTTAGCACGGTCGTTAGTGCTTAACTTTCCTGGTAATATATCAAAATCGCTGCTAAAACAGCAATAATTATGACCTGTCAGCGACCAGATTACCCGCATTGCAGCGATTTATCTGTTAAGGCATGGTAAATATGCATAGTATTGCTTGTTTAATTGTCTGTCATTTAGTAAAATATTCTCGTGAGTCAGCTGGCGACGGCGGCTCAAATAAATTCAGGCATGGAGGAAAACATGAAGGTTTATACAACAGACAAGATCAGGAACGTTGTTCTGCTCGGCCACGGCAGCGCAGGCAAGACGACTTTGAGTGAAGCCATGTGTTATCTGGCAGGAGTTACGTCCAGACTTGGAAGTATCACTGATGGAAATACAGTTAGTGACTTTGATAAAATTGAACAGAAACGTGGAATTTCACTTAATACATCACTTCTCCCCATTGAGTGGAATGATTATAAAATTAACATTCTTGATACTCCTGGTTATTTTGATTTCATAGGTGAAGTCGAGCAGGCAATAAGCGTTGCTGACGCTGCGATCATCGTCATTTCAGGCAAAGACGGTCTTCAGGTCGGCGCAGAGAAGGCATGGGATATATGTGAGAAATACAATCTGCCCAGAATGATATTTGTAACCGACATGGATATCGACACTGCGTCTTATCGTGATGTCATCGACAAACTGACCGAGAAATACGGCAAGAGAATTGCACCGTTCAACCTTCCTATCCGTGAGAATGAGAAGCTTGTCGGATACGTAAACGTAATACAGGAGAAGGGCTTCCGCTATGAAGGCAAGGATGCTGTTCCCTGCGATGTTCCGGATTACAACGTCGAATACATGAATCAGTACCGCGATACACTGATGGAAGCTGTCGCTGAGACTTCTGAAGAATTCATGGACAGATATTTCTCCGGTGACACATTCTCAGAGGCTGAGATCCGTGCGGCTGTCAGGAACAATATTCTTGACGGTTCGATAGTTCCGGTCGAGATGGGGTCAGGCATCGAGTGCAAGGGCGTCTATACACTGCTCGATGATATTGTGAAATACCTCCCGAGTGCCGAGTCCCGCAAGATGAACGGCATCAATCTCAAAACAAATGAGATCTTCGAGGCTGATTTTGATTTTGCCAAACCCAAGACCGCCTTTATTTTCAAAACAATTGTTGACCCGTACATCGGCCGCTACAGCCTTATAAAGGTCCGCTCCGGTGTCCTTAAGACTGATGATCTTGTTTATAACTCAAGGACTACAGAAGAAGCCAAGATCGGCAAGATCTACACAATGATGGGCAACAAAGCTACAGAAGTGCCTGAGCTTCATGCCGGTGATCTGGGCGCTCTTGCCAAGTTTGGAAATGCCATGACAGGTGACACGCTTTCCACAAAGGCTAATCCTGTTCAATATGCTCCTATGGATATTTCCACTCCGTACACCTATATCAGATATCGTGCGAAGAATAAGGATGAGATCGACAAAGTCCAGCAGGCACTCACAAAGATTATGGCTGAGGATCCCACTTTCAAGGCTCTAAATGATTCCGAGAACCACCAGACTCTTCTCTATGGAATGGGAGATCTGCAGCTTGACGTTGTCAAGGATCGCCTGAAAGAAGAGTACAAGGTCGAAATCGAGACCGAGAAGCCGAAGGTAGCGTTCCGTGAGACTATCAAGAAAAACTCTGATGTTGAGTACAAATACAAGAAACAGACAGGCGGTCATGGTCAGTATGGACATGTAAAGATGAAATTCGGGCCCTCAGGAAATATGCAGGAGCCATATGAATTTTCAGAAGAAGTTGTCGGCGGTTCAGTACCGAAGAACTATTTCCCTGCAGTTGAAAAGGGAGTTGCGGAATCTGTTGACAGAGGGCCTCTTGCAGCATATCCTGTCGTCGGTGTTAAGGCCGTCCTGTATGATGGCTCATATCATCCGGTAGATTCTTCTGAAATGGCTTTCAAGACAGCCGCAAGACAGGCATTCAAGAAGGGATTCATGGAAGCAGGTCCTGTACTTATGGAGCCCATAGTTTCTCTCCATGTAACAGTTCCGGATGCATACACAGGTGATGTGATGGGTGACCTCAACAAACGCAGAGGCCGCGTGCTCGGAATGACTCCTTTGCAGGGCGGAAAACAAACTGTTGACGCAGATGTTCCTCAGATGGAACTCTTCGACTATTGTACTGTCCTCAGATCAATGACAGGCGGACGCGGAGACTATACCTACGAATTCTCCAGATACGAGCAGGCACCTGCTGATATCCAGAACGCTGAGGTCGAGGCGAGAGCTTCCAAGGTAGCAGAGGGCTACGCGGAAGGCTGATACCGGGATCCATTTAATTGTTTTGACTGTAATATTTGTCCGGGCTGCAGTTCACAGCAGTCCGGATTTTTATTATATGAGAACTTAAGGCACACTCTCAATTGACACCTGCGCCTATCGTGGGTAGAATTAGGGACGTTGAGTTTTACATATGTAAGTGACGTGGAGGTCATATATGGCGGAACCTTATAACCATCTGGAAGTAGAAGAAAAGTGGCGCAGGAACTGGGAAGAAAACCCCATAAATGTAAACGACGGCAAGAAACCCAAATATTATTGCCTTGATATGTTTCCATATCCTTCCGGAGCCGGACTACATGTAGGTCACTGGAGAGGTTATGTTATTTCCGATGTATGGAGCCGTTATCAGCTGATGCATGGAAGATATGTAATACACCCCATGGGATGGGACGCTTTTGGGCTTCCTGCAGAGAACTATGCCATAAAAACAGGACAGCACCCATCTATCTCGACTGCAAATAATGTCAGTAATATCAAGCGCCAGGTAAAACAGATCGGTGCCATTTATGATTGGGACATGGAGCTTAACACAACTGATCCGAAGTTCTATAAGTGGACTCAGTGGATCTTTGTTCAGATGTTCAAACATGGTCTTGCATATGAGAAAAAGATGCCGCTCAACTGGTGCCCCAGCTGCAAGGCTGTCCTTGCAAATGAGGAAGTCGTAGACGGCAAATGTGAAAGATGCGGAGCAGAAGTAACAAAGAAAGATCTGCGTCAGTGGATGCTGAAGATTACAGCATATGCTGACAGACTTCTCGATGGGCTTAATGACCTTGAATGGCCTGAAAAAGTCAAGAAAATGCAGACGGAGTGGATTGGCCGCTCTTACGGTGCGGAAGTCCAGTTTCCTGTCGAAAATTCCGACAAGAAGATAACTGTATATACCACACGCCCGGATACTCTTTACGGCGCGACATTTATGGTGCTCTCACCTGAGCATGACATGGTAAAGGAACTCACGACCGCGGAGCAGAAAGATGCTGTAGAGAAATACTGCGCAGAAGCTGCAAATAAGTCAAATGTTGACCGTGTTCAGAATAAGGACAAGACCGGTGTCTGGACAGGCTCTTATGCTATTGATCCGCTGAGTAAAGAAAGAGTTCAGATCTGGATCTCTGATTATGTGCTCGCTGATTATGGCACAGGTGCGATCATGTGTGTTCCAGCACATGATGAGAGAGACTGGGAATTTGCCAGGAAATTTGACCTGCCCATCATTCCTGTTATCAGTCCTGATGGCAGTGACATGAAAGATATGACGGAGCCTTATGTTGCCGCTGTTGGTACAATGATTAATTCAGGTGACTGGTCAGGCCGCAAGTCTGAAGAACTCAAGAAGGAAGCACCGGAAATCATCGAGAAGATGGGTTTTGGCAAGAAGACCGTCAACTACAAGCTTCGTGACTGGGTATTCTCAAGGCAGAGATACTGGGGCGAGCCCATTCCGATCATTCACTGCCCGAAGTGCGGCGCTGTTCCTGTACCCGAAGACCAGCTTCCTGTGATGCTTCCCAGGGTCGAGTCATATCAGCCTACAGACACTGGTGAATCACCACTTGCCGCTATTGACAGCTGGGTCAACACCACATGCCCTTGCTGCGGTGGCCCGGCAAAACGTGAAACTAACACCATGCCTCAGTGGGCGGGATCTTCATGGTATTTCCTTCGTTACATCGATGTGAATAATGACAAGGAGCTTGTAAGCCGTGAAAAGGCTGACAAATACCTCCCTGTTGATATGTATATAGGAGGAGTTGAGCATGCAGTCCTTCACCTTCTTTACTCAAGGTTTTACACGAAATTCCTGCATGATATAGGAGTTATTGATTTTGATGAGCCTTTCCACAAGCTTTTCAATCAGGGAATGATTCTTGGCCCCAAAGGCATTAAGATGTCAAAATCGCTTGGAAACGTTGTATCACCTGATGATATGATCCGTGATTACGGATGCGACTCACTCAGGATGTATGAGCTCTTCATAGGACCGCCTCAGCAGGATGCAGCATGGGATGACAGAGGTATAGACGGTGTAAACCGCTTCCTCAGAAAATTCTGGAACATGTGCAATGATCAGTATGAAGGCAATTATCCTGAAACGGCAGATACACTCAGGATAAGACATGGCCTTATCAATGATATTTCCCAGCGTCTTGGAAATTTCAGTCTCAACACTGTTGTTTCAGGTTTCATGGAATACACGAATAAGATGGTCGCTGCAGGAAATATGGATCGCGAGACGCTTCGCACAGCAGCGCAGCTCATTTCTCCGTTTGCGCCTCATATAGGAGAGGAACTCTGGCAGAGAATGGGCGGAAAAGATTCTGTTTTCCATACAGAATGGCCTGAAGCTGATAAGGAAGCTCTTAAGGAAGAATCGAAAGAGATAGCAGTACAGGTAAACGGAAAACTCAAGGCCAAGATCACAATCCCGGTAGACCTCGGCAAAGATGAAGTAATTGCGATGGCTAAAAAAGAACTGGGCGACAAGCTCACTGGAAATATAATAAAAGAAATCTATGTTCCAGGAAAGATCGTTAATATTGTTGCAAAATAACAGTTGAATAATACTTATCGGTATTACTTGTTTTGACTGATTGCAAGGCACTTCCTCCATAATGCGCAGCACACAGCATGGTGCAGGAAGTGTCTTTTGTTATCGTTGACTTTATCTGTTCCGATGTATACAATGATACACAACTGCTCAATCAGAAAGTATGGAGGATGCGGAAACTATGATCAGTGATCCCGATGCGTTTGAAAATCGGCCGGTTGCGATGAACAACCACAACAATCTGCTCCAGATACAGGAGCATATGTATATTCTTGACGACGTCAAGAAGCCGAATGTTTTCAGGAATATGTTTCCATATGAAGAGATTCCCAAGATTCCTTTCAACGACAGAACTGTGCCCCACAATATGCCGAAGGATATCTGGATAACAGATACCACGTTCCGTGACGGGCAACAGTCAAGAGCTCCTTATACGACCGACCAGATCGTTCATATTTATGATGAGCTTCACAGACTCGGCGGTCCGAACGGAATGATAAGAGCCAGCGAGTTCTTCCTCTACAGTAAGAAAGACAGAGATGCTGTGTACAAGTGTATGGAACGCGGATACAAGTTCCCTGAGGTGACGAGCTGGATAAGAGCAAGCGGTGAAGACTTCAAGCTTGTCAGGGAAATCGGAATGAAAGAGACTGGAATTCTTGTTTCCTGCTCAGATTACCATATATTCCTGAAGCTTAAGATGTCGCGCAAAGAAGCAATGGAACATTATCTGACAATAGTCCGTGACTGTCTCGAAGAAGGAATAAGCCCCAGGTGTCATCTTGAAGACATTACAAGATCTGATATATATGGTTATGTAGTACCTTTCTGCCTTGAACTCATGAAACTTCAGGATGAGTACAAGATACCCATCAAGGTCAGAGCCTGTGATACTATGGGATATGGAGTCAATTATCCCGGCGCAGTTATTCCACGCTCGGTACCCGGGATTATTTATGCGCTCCATACTCATGCCGGAGTTCCTAACGAGAACATGGAATGGCACGGTCACAACGATTTTTACAAAGCTGTTACAAATGCTTCTACCGCCTGGCTCTATGGTTGCTGTGGTGTCAATTCATCACTCTTTGGTATAGGAGAACGCACGGGCAACACACCTCTTGAAGCTATGGTCTTCGAATATGCCCAGTTCAAGGGCAACCTCAATGGTATGGATGCGACAGTAATAACTGATCTGGCCAACTACTATGAAAAAGAGATTGGTTATTCAATACCTCCGATGACACCTTTTGTAGGAAAGAGCTTCAATGTTACAAGAGCCGGCATACACGCTGACGGACTTCTCAAAAATGAAGAGATCTATAATATTTTTGATACCGGAAAATTCCTGAAGAAGCCGCCTGTGGCCGCTGTTTCCAACACATCCGGGCTTGCCGGTATAGCGCTTTGGATAAACAATTATTACAGTCTTCCAAAAGAAAGACAGGTCAGCAAACAGGACAGTCTCGTAGGCCATGTCAAGGAATGGGTCGATGAGCAATATGCTGAAGGCCGCGTCACTGTGATGACCGATGAAGAACTTGAGAAGATTGTTGATAAAACAGCCACAGAATCCGGCGTAAGTCTGACACAGGCAAATGATTGATTTTTCAGGGGGATGCAATGAGGCATCTCATTGGGAGTTACTATGAATGAATATGATGTAAAGAATGAAGTCAGTGATAAGTATTCTCTGAGAGGAAGAGTTTTCAGCAAGATCAGAGAGGATATTCTGAGCGGCAAGTACAAGGAACACGAAGAACTCAAGGAAGTCGCGATCGGCGAGGAAATGGGCGTGTCAAGAACACCTGTAAGAGAAGCCTTTCGTCAGCTTGAGCTTGAAGGACTCATACAGATAATTCCGAACCGTGGAGCTTATGTTACAGGTATCAGCGCCAAGGATGTAAGAGATATCTATATGATAAGATCAAGGCTCGAAGGTCTCTGCGCAAGATGGGCGACAGCCAATATTACGAAAGAGCAGCTCGATGAAATGGAAGAGAATGTATATCTGGCTGAATTCCATGCCGGAAAAGGTCATCTTGATCAGATCACAGAGCTTGATAACCGTTTCCACCATATTATGTACGAAGCCTGCAATTCCAAAATGCTCGAGCACCTTCTGGTCGACTATCATCAGTACGTCCAGCGTGTAAGACAGAAGACACTCTCCACCGTTAACAGGAGCACCGAATCTAACAAGGAACACCGTGCTCTTATGGAAGCCATCAAGGCCGGCAATGCTGACCTTGCTGAAAAGCTTGCCCATGAACACATGATAAAGGCCTATAACAACATGGTGAAGAACGGTCTGCTCGATGCCACAGGTAACAGCAGCGGCGATGAAAGCATGGATCATCCTGAGATAGAAGACTGACCATCCCAAAAAAATCAGCATAAGGAGTAAAACAATAATGGCAAAGATTCAGATGAAGACACCACTCGTCGAAATGGACGGGGATGAAATGACAAGGATCATATGGCAGATGATCAAAGATGATCTGCTTATTCCATATATCGATCTCAAAACAGAGTATTATGATCTCGGTCTTAAAAAGAGAGACGAGACTGATGACAGAATTACGACGGAAGCAGCTGAAGCAGCAAAGAAATATGGTGTTTCAGTTAAGTGTGCGACAATAACTCCTAATGATGCGAGAGTAAAAGAGTACGGTCTCAAAAGAATGTACAGAAGCCCCAACGGCACGATCCGTGCAATTCTTGATGGAACGGTTTTCCGCGCTCCGATCCTTGTAAGCGGCATTGAGCCTTATGTCCGTTCATGGAAGAAGCCTATAACACTTGCAAGACATGCATACGGCGATGTGTACAGAAACACAGAATTCAGAGTGCCTGGAGCAGGTAAGGCAGAGCTTGTTTTCACAGGTGAGGACGGCAGGGAATCAAGACAGACAATATTTGATTTCAAAGGTCCCGGCATCATTCAGGGAATGCACAATAAAGATGATTCTATAGAAAGTTTTGCACGCTCATGCTTCAATTATGCGCTGAGTGTAAAACAGGACTTATGGTTCTCAACAAAGGACACTATTTCCAAAACATATGATGCGAGATTCCGCGATATCTTCCAGAATCTCTATGATGCAGAATATAAGGAAAAGATGGACGCTATCGGAACGACTTATTTCTACACGCTGATCGATGATGCGGTCGCGCGTGTCATAAGGTCAGAAGGTGGTTTTGTCTGGGCACTCAAGAATTATGACGGTGATGTTATGAGCGACATGATGGCTACTGCATTCGGATCTCTCGCTATGATGACATCCATACTTGTTTCGCCCGATGGAAATTATGAATATGAGGCGGCGCATGGGACTGTGCAGCGTCACTACTACAAGTACCTTAAGGGAGAGAAAACAAGCACGAATTCGGTGGCTACGATTTACGCCTGGACAGGTGCGCTCAGGAAGAGAGGAGAGCTCGACGGAATAAATGAGCTCGTTCATTTCGCGGATTGTCTTGATAAGGCAGTGATAAATACGATTGAGTCAGGCAAAATGACAGGTGACCTCGCACTTATTACAACTAATAAGAATGTTCAGAAACTCGATACGGAAGGATTCATTCTTGCAGTCAGAGACGAACTGGGTAAACTGATCTGATCGCTCTGAAATAACTGATTATTCTGAAAGCATTTCCCATTGTTCATAAAGGGCTTCCAACTTTTCCTCGTTGGAAGTCTTTTCTTTATTCAATTTGCTGAGCCTGCCAATATCGGTGCAGTTCTCTGGCAGTGCCATTTCTTCATCAATTGCACTGTTGCGTGATTCCAGGCATGAGATTTCCTGCTCACATTTCTTCAGGTCATTTTCTCTTTTGCGTTCCCTGGCCTGATTTTCCTTCATTGCTTTCCAGTTCATAGCTCCGTTGTCGGAAACAGAAGAATATGTCATGTCAGAATCGCCGGCTTTTTTTGAAGCAGCATCATCCGTGACACCTGCATTTTCAAGAAGTGAGTTCTCGATCTCTCCGGATTTTTCAATATAGTGATCATAGTTTCCTATATAACATTCCGGAGCTTCAATGTCTGAGTTCCCGGGATAATCCAGTATGACTTCATGTGTGAGAGAGAGTATGCGGCTGGCTGTGTGATTTATGAAGTAACGGTCATGTGATACATAGAAGACGGTTCCTTCATATGAATTCAGAGCATTTTCAAGAACTTCCTTTGAAACGACGTCAAGATGGTTCGTCGGCTCATCAAGGATCAGAAGGTTTGCCTCTGAGAGCATAAGTTTTGCCAGGGAGACACGGCCTTTTTCTCCGCCTGAAAGAGAAGATATCTTTTTGAAAACATCTTCTCCCGTAAAGAGAAATGCTGCAAGGATATTGCGTATCTTCGTGTTGTTCATATCGGGATAGCTGTCCGAAATCTCCTCAAAAACAGTATTATTATCGTTCAGGACGTGATGTTCCTGATCATAGTAACCGATGTGAACATTTACCCCTGTGCGGATTTCACCCTGGAGAGGTGCAAGAAGGCCATTGATAATGCGGAGAATAGTAGTTTTGCCTGTTCCGTTATTGCCAATGAGGGCTACATGTTCACCGCGTCTTATATCAAAGGAAACGCCTTTAAACAATTCATTGTTGTCAAATGACATTGCGAGATCCTCAACATGCAGGACTTCGCGGCCACTCTGGATGCATGGCGTGAGCTTTATGCGCATCTCGTCATTCAGCTCCTGAGGCTTATCGATGACTGTCATTTTGCCCAGCATTTTCTCACGGCTCTCAGCACGTTTTATTGATTTCTCACGGTTGAACTGTTTGAGCTTGGTTATGACTTCTTCCTGATGCTTTATTTCAGCCTGATTGCAGAGATAACTGTGCATGGCTTCATCGCGGAGCTTTTTCTTCTGCTCTGCATAGAAGCTGTAATTGCCGGTGAAAACAGTCGATCTTGTGTTCTCCAGCTCAACGACTTTTGTGACTATGCGGTCAAGGAAATAGCGGTCATGTGAGACAATAAGAACTGCTCCTTTATATGAGACCAGGAAGCCTTCGAGCCACTGAATAGAGGTGATGTCGAGGTGGTTAGTCGGCTCATCAAGAATTATAAGATCAGGGCGCTGGAGCAGTAGTTTTCCAAGTGCGACTCTTGTTTTCTCACCGCCTGAAAGTGTTGATATTTTCTGATCTGCAGCATCTCCATCAAAAGAGAGTCCTTTGAGGATACCGTTGACTTCTCCGCGCCAGCCGTAGCCGCCGAGGATCTTGAACCTGTCCTGCAGAAGGTTATAGTCATCAACAAGAGAAGTAAGCGCTGCACCTTTTTCGACAGCCATGTCTTTCTCATATTGAGTGAGCTTGTTCTCCATGTCTATTATCGGCTGCCTGACACTGGTAAGCTCTTCACGGATCGTATTCTCAGAATTAACGTTCTGGATCTGTGCGAGGTAACCTACCGTGAGATCACGCGTTCTTGTAACAGTTCCAGAGTCAGGAATCAGATCTCCCATTATTATTCTGAGCAGCGTGGTCTTGCCGGCCCCGTTTATACCGACGAGGGCGACTTTTTCAAATTTTTCTATCTGAAATGTGACATCAGTGAGAATCGGTTTCTCAAGAAACGCTTTACTGATGTGATTACATGCGAGTATCATCATTGCCTCTCATGCCTGAGCGCAGTTTGCGAAGGCACGTCTCAATTATATGTTGGTTCTTTAATTTACCATGCACACTTGAGCACTTTAGCATAAATTTGTGTCTCTGTGAACAATAACTGAACTGTATCGCAATACTCATGCAGGTGTCAACTTACATTGACAACATTTTAACAGCTGATTATACTTAATGAAACAGATAATTGTTATATAATACGGCGTTTCAGGAGCGATCACAATTTGGATGACAAAGATATATCAAATGCAGTTGTAGCAAGGCTTCCAAGGTATTATCGTTATCTTGGAGAGCTCAAGAATGACAGGATCGAGAGGGTCTCATCACGGGAACTCAGCAGACTCATGCATGTGACTGCTTCCCAGATACGTCAGGACTTCAATAATTTCGGTGGTTTTGGACAGCAGGGATATGGTTATAATGTAGATTATCTTTATGATGAGATTGGAAAGATCCTTGGACTAGACCACATTCACAATATGATCATCATCGGAGCAGGTAATCTCGGGCAGGCGCTTGTCGGCTATATGAATTTTAAGAACAGAGGATTCGTTTTTCGCGGAGCTTTCGACATAAGTCAGAATGTTATCGGCAAGAAGATAGGTTCCATTGAAGTACTTCCACTTGATGATATGCCTGAATTTGTCAGGAACAACAATATCGATATAGCTGTTCTGACAGTTCCGAAAACTGCTGCTGCAGGAATAGCCAAAGAACTTGTAGAGTGCAGGATCAAGGCAATCTGGAATTTTGCCCACATAGATCTTCCTGTGCCGGATTCTATCAAGGTCGAAAACGTACACCTTTCTGACAGCCTGATGAAACTGTCTTATAATCTTCACCGTTCTGAAGATGACACAAACACAACGGGGGCTGCGGAATAACGCAGCCTCTTTTTACATGGTGGAATGTATGGAATACTTGCTGACTGCAAAACAAATGAAAATGGCTGATACATTTACGCAAAATGAGATCGGCCTGCCGGGAATGGTACTGATGGAGAGAGCTGCGCTTGCTATCCGCCGTGAAGCGGAAAGGCTTGCACCCGTCACCATGGGTACAGTAAATCCTTCTGTTTTTGTTTTCGCCGGAAACGGAAACAATGGCGGTGATGGGCTTGCCGCAGCGCGCCTTCTTAATGATGATGGTTACCATGTGAGAATTTTCTGTCTTTCAGAAAAGCTCACACAGGAAAGCAACTGCGAAGCACAGATGAAGATAATCAATGCTCTTGGTATTCGCCGTGAAACTGTATCAGAAAATGCAAGTCAGACTTCAGATGCCCCGGACATAGTTATAGATGCTCTATTCGGAACAGGTCTTTCCAGAAACATAGAAGGAAAAGCCTCAGGTGTTGTTGATCTTATTAACTATTACCACAATAATGGCTCAAAGGTAATATCCGTTGACATACCGTCAGGAGTAAACGCTGATGACGGCAGCATTATGGGTAATGCAGTAAGGGCTGATGTTACCGTGACATTCGGTTTCAGAAAACTTGGTAATGTTCTTTTCCCAGGAGCAGAATGCTGTGGAAAAGTAGTGCTCGAAGACATCGGAATACCGGTATTATCTCTTTGTAAGTGCGAAGATGACCATATAAATTATGCTTATACAATGGATCGATCTGATATAGCTGTATCCATGAAGAGACCTGAGGGCAGCAATAAAGGAAACTTTGGGAAAACACTTATCATAGCTGGCAGCCATGGTATGGCAGGTTCATCAATACTTTGTGCTAAAGCTGCAATGAATACCGGAGCAGGTATGGTCAGGCTTTTCTCTTCTGAAGATAACAGGGTAATAATCCAGGAAACACTCCCGGAAGTCATGTTTACCGGATATGACAAAGAAACGGAAGAAGATGAACTGAGAAGTCTTCTGCGAAAAGATGTTGAATGGGCTGATTCAATAGCCGCAGGCCCCGGGATTGGGACTGGTGACATGGCTCAGATGCTGATGCGGGTACTTGCAGGACTTTCAGGTGACAATTGTTTTGACGGCAAAACTCTTATACTCGATGCTGACGCACTGAATATAATCGCCGCTGACAGTGTTCTACGGGAAAAGTTTGCAGCCGGAAACGGATCTGCAGGCCTTATAGTAACGCCGCATCCGGGAGAACTTGCAAGATTATGCGGCACAGAAATAGATGAAGTACTTGGTAACAGAGTCGATCTTTCGAGTGCTCTTGCATGTGAGCTGAACTGCACTGTTGTAAGCAAAGATGCAAGGACCTGGGTCGTAGATAAATCAGGGAGACGCTTTCTCAATACATGCGGGAATGATGGTATGGCGACTGCGGGCTCGGGAGATGTTTTGACAGGAATCACTGCTGCAGTGGCGGCAATGGGCGTCAGGAACAGCAAAACAATTTATCAATCCGCATGTATGTCAGTCCTCATCCATGCAGTTGCCGGCGATGAAGCCGCTGAACTTATCGGAAGGAGCGCAATGAGGGCGGGTGACATTGCCTGCTCGATCAGCAAGCTGCTCCCTTGAAATATATACAAATCAAGCTTCATTGTGAGGAGATATTATTATGAAAGACGGTTATCAGAGAATAAGAGCTGTCGTCAATCTCGACAACGCAAGGCAAAATATGGAAAGCATGCATCGAAACCTTAAGCCGGGGACAATGATGGCTGCTGTAATAAAGGCCGATGCATACGGGTGCGGTGCAGTACAGATAGCACGAGCTATAGATGACCTGCCGTATCTCTGGGGATATTGCACCGCAACTTTTGAAGAGGCGCAGATCCTTCGGATGAACGGGATACAGAAGCCGATACTTCTCCTTGGGTATGTTTTTCCTTATTGCTACGAAAAGCTTGCAACAGAGAACATAAGACCTGCTGTATTCAGAGAAGATATGATAAAAGAGCTCAGTGCGGCAGCCGAAAGGGTCGGAAAGAAGGCCAGGATCTTCATTGCGGTCGATACAGGTATGACAAGGATCGGGGTAACGCCTGATGACCATGGACTTCAAATGGTCGCACGTGCAGCAAAAGAGCCTGGTATAGAGATTGAAGGAATATTCACTCATTTTGCGAGAGCTGACGAGAAAGACAAATCCTCAGCAAGGAACCAGCTCATGGCATTCACATCCTTCACTGACAGGATTGAGAACGAACTTGGGGTAAAGATACCTGTAAAGACGGCTTCCAACAGTGCCGGTATTGTTGAGATGCCAGAGGCCAATCTTGACATGGTGAGGGCAGGTATCACACTTTACGGACTGTGGCCTTCACCTGATGTCTCGAAAGATATAGTCCCGCTTAAACCGGTCTTGTCACTGTTATCATCCATAGTTTATATCAAAACAGTTCCTGCAGGAAAAGCAGTTAGCTATGGCGGCACTTTCATAACAAAAGGTGAAACAAGGATAGCCACTATATCAGCAGGTTATGATGACGGGTACCCAAGGGATCTGTCGGGTAAAGATTTCAGCGTGCTGATCCGCGGAAAAAGAGCTCCGATCCTCGGCAGGATATGTATGGACCAGTTCATGGTGGATGTTACGGATATTCCGGATGCCACGGAGGGCGACGATGTCACGCTTATCGGAACTGACGGGGAAGAAACGATCACTATGGAAGATGCAGGAGATGTGTCAGGGAGATTTAATTATGAACTCGAATGCTGTATAAACAAGAGGGTCCCAAGGATATATATCAGAAACGGGGAGATATCAGGATACGAAGATCATTTCGGCAAGGATGCTTAACATCAATTAACAAAGATATGTTATAATCTATTGGTTTATAATAATAGTTCAAGCATGGAGGGTATTTTTGTATGTCAGGACATTCCAAATTTGCAAACATTAAGCACAAAAAAGAAAGAAACGATGCAGCCAAGGGCAAGATCTTTACAATAATCGGTCGTGAGATCGCAGTTGCAGTCAAGGAAGGCGGCCCTGATCCCAATAACAATTTCAAGCTGGCACAGGTAGTCGAAAAAGCGAAGGCAAATAACGTTCCCAACAGTACTATCGAGAACGGAATAAAGAAAGCCGCCGGAGACTCGGATGGTGTCAATTATCAGGTAAACACTTATGAAGGATATGGTCCTGAAGGCGTAGCAATAATTGTAGAGACGCTTACAGACAATGCAAACCGCACTGCCTCTGATGTAAGAGCTGCTTTCACACGCGGCGGTGGAAATGTCGGTACACCGGGATGCGTATCATATATGTTCGATAAGAAGGGGCAGATCATTATTGATAAAGAGGAATGTGATCTTTCTGCTGATGATCTTTTCATGATCGTTGCTGATGCGGGAGCCGATGATATCGATGATGAAGAAGACAGCATTGAAATACTCACAAGTCCTGAGTCATTTGAGGATGTGAGCAAGGCACTTGCAGCACAGAATATTCCGGTAGCTTCCTCAGAAGTCACCATGATACCTCAGAACTATGTTACTCTGACTGATGAGAAATCTATCAAGTCAATGCAGCGGATCCTTGACAACCTTGATGCAGCTGATGATGTCCAGAACGTTTATCATAACTGGGATGAGCCTGATGAAGAGTGATTCAGATAATAATGTTATCCTTCTCTTCAATGAGAAGGATACATATCTGGGAAAATTCAACCGAAATGAATACAGATCCTCATTCAAGGAGTATTGTGCAGCAAATTCGGAGATTTATTCCGAAATCAATGCACTGCTTGCCGAGAATGCGGAAAACACTTGTTTTGACCGTATATCAGGAATGATGATAGAGGCCGGTGATCAATGTGTAAAGGAAGTTTCGAAAAGAAACGCCGCTTCTGAACAACAAAAGCTGAATCTTTTTGTCGTCAGCTATGTGATACCGGGGTTTCTTGAAAGCTGCCCCGCGGATAAGAAGGATCGCACACGCGACTGCATGGATTATTTATGCACATCATGGGCCGGTCATTTCAAGGACAGCAGGATCAAGGCCGCGACAGTCGATGAACTTGATTCCGGATTCAGAAGAAAGCTCTGCTATATAACTACAGCCGCAAGTGTGGCGCTCGGCCACGGTGACGACTGCAGTGAACTTGAGACTCTCAAGGATTTCAGAGACAGCTATATGCAGGAGAACAATGAGCGCAGGAACATGATCAATGAGTACTATGATATGGCTCCTACGATCGTCAAACGTATTTCCAGAGAAAGTGACGAGAAGAAGATTTACTCAGACATCTGGAACAGGTATATCGTAAAATGCGTAGAGGATATACGCACAGGCAGAAATGATGATTGTCTTAATGTGTACGGAATCATGGTAAAGGAATTATCTGATCGCTATCTGTATACATTTCACGGCAGGCAACATTAGTTTGCGCCTCAGGCAGGCCGGAGCGATGCACAGTGAAATCTGCATATAAATGACCGGGTCTCCGCAAAAGCAGGGGATCCGGCATTGTTTATCATTGAGGAGCGTTAAGAAAAAGGAGAATTCATATGCCTGGTGATAATGAGATACATAACCCTCTTCCTCAGCCTGTAAAATCAGCGAACGGAAAGATCGTATTTGATCATAAAGAATCCGGCAAAACAAATTCCGTTGATGATTTTGACATAGAGATCAAAGATAACGACGACTTTGATATACAGTAAATAATTTATCGGGAGAATATATGGCAACATCTGGCAATGCCAACAACAGAAAAAGGAGCGGAACCGGATCCGGCAATAGAAATTCAGGAAGGCGAAGCTCAAATTCAGGTTCACGCTCTACACAGAAAAGGTCATACAGAAAAAAGAAGAATGATAACAGTGCTCTTAAAGAGGATCTCATCCTCATTGCTATCGTCTCGTGTATGATCTTTATCTTTCTGGCAAATATAGGTCTTATGGGCACTGTTGGCAAAGCTGTCAGCAGTGCCATGTTTGGCGTCTTCGGATTTACAAATTTTGTCATGCCGTTCTTTGTACTTGCAATGTTGGCATATTGGTTTACGCAACGCGGCAGAAGTGAAACAACAAAAAGGATCATATGCATTTCAATACTGTTCTTATGTTTTGGAATGATCTGCGAATTGGCTGCTGGAAATCTTGAAACGGCTGTGACATATTCCATATCTGATATTTTCAGCAGATGCGCTTCGCAACACAGCGGAGGCGGTGTAATCGCCGGTTCTTTATGTTATCTGTTTTATTATTTCATGAAAATGGCCGGGACGATCCTTGTAATAATTGCAATAATTCTTGTATGTGTGATCATAATAAGCGGAAGTTCTATCATTAGTCTTATTGATGGTAACAACGTGTCAGACCGCTCTGAAGAAGACGATGAACGTGATCGTCTCGCAGAAGAAGAAAATGACAGAATATACGAAGAGATGCGAAGAAAACGCGAGGATGAAAGAGCTGAGCGAAGAAGACAGGCTGATGAGGAAAGACGCAGCCGAGAGGATCGAAGAAGAATAAGAGAACAGGAACTCCGGCAGGAAGCTGAAGAAAAAGAGAACAGTAATGTCCTCAGAAAAGTCGACAGCTACAACGGTTCTCTTAAAGATACCACTCTTTTCAGTGATAAAAATCATGTAAACAATGATGTAGCATCAATTGATGACGTAATGGTTGGAGGGACTACAGTAGCTGCAGATGCTGCTGTATCAGCTGCAGGCGTTGCAGGTGTTACGGTTGCTGCAAGAAGTCAGGCTGCACAGGAAGCTTCTTTCAGAGGGTATTCGACTGATAAAAATCTTCATGAGATAACAGTCGAAGATGCTGATTATGCATCCTTTACAGCAAGAGCAGATCTGGAACACAGTAAGATTGCGAACACAGATACTGATTATACCGGCATTGGTATTAATGTAACCGATGCTACTTCTCCTGACTATAGTTCTGAAAATTTCTCTGACAAAATTTTCAGACAAAGCATGCAGGAGACCCTGGATCATGACAGTCCTGAACCGTCTGAAACTACAGTTACTGATAAAGCTACTGATACTGACACAAAAACAGCTATAACCACAGCCACTGAGCCAGCCGCTGAAGCTGCTCACAGTGAAGCTCCAAAAGAAGAGGATCTTGATAATATCAGCATCGAGAGAGAGCGCAAAGATGCTGAGAAGAGTGCTGTTACAACTGCAGCAGCATCTTCATCTGTTGCGGCGCCGGCAAAACCGGCCCCTGAGTATAAAAAACCGCCCAAATATGTTTTCCCGCCTCTTACGCTTCTGAAAGAAGGCGTCAGGAAAGTCAACCCTGAATCAGACCGTGAACTTCAGACAACGGCTCTGAATCTTCAGAATACGCTCAAAACATTTGGTGTCAATGTAACTATTCCCAATGTATGTCAGGGACCGGCTGTCACCAGGTATGAACTGCTCCCGGCTCAGGGAGTTAAAGTCAGCCGAATTGTAGCTCTTCAGGATGATATAAAGCTGAATCTGGCAGCCGCTGATATAAGAATAGAAGCTCCTATTCCCGGGAAACCTGCTATAGGAATTGAAGTGCCGAACAAGATAACAAGTACTGTCGCACTGCGCGATCTCTTTGAATCAGATATTTTCAGGCATTTCAAGGGCAAGATCGCATTTGCTGTAGGCAAAGATATCGGCGGTAATGTTGTTGTTTCAGACATTGCAAAAATGCCGCATATGCTTATAGCCGGTGCTACAGGATCAGGTAAATCTGTATGCATCAACACGCTTATTATGAGCATTCTGTTTCGCTATGAACCAAAAGATGTAAAGATGATAATGATCGATCCCAAGATCGTAGAACTCTCTGTATACAATGGCATCCCTCATCTGTTGCTCCCTGTAGTCACTGACCCCAGGAAGGCTTCTTCAGCTCTTCAGTGGGCTGTTGCAGAAATGACTGACCGTTACAGAAAATTCGCAGATGCTGGCGTACGAGACCTCAAGGGGTATAACGCAAAGGCAGAACCCGGCAAAGATCCTGAAATGGAGGTAATGCCACAGATAGTAATAATCGTAGATGAGCTGGCTGACCTTATGATGGTATGTGCAAAGGAAGTTGAAGATTCAATCTGTCGTCTTGCACAGCTTGCCAGAGCTGCAGGAATACACCTTATAATTGCTACGCAGCGCCCGTCTGTCGATGTAATAACGGGACTTATTAAGGCAAATATGCCGAGCCGTGTTGCTTTTGCAGTTACAAGCGGTGTCGATTCCAGAACAATACTTGATATGTATGGAGCAGAAAAGCTTCTTGGAAAAGGAGATATGCTGTTCTATCCGCAGGGATATACAAAGCCGGCCAGAGTTCAGGGGGCATTTGTTTCTGATGACGAAGTACAGGATGTCGTCAATTTCATAAAATATCACAATCCTGGATACGTGACAGATATGGGCGAGATTGAGAAGAAGATATCTGTTCTGGCATCTTCAGACAGTTCCCCTTCATTCTCAGCTTCCGGAGCTGCCAGTGACGGTCCACAGATAGACGATCATTTCACAGAAGCAGGTTATCTTGTAATAGACAAGCAGAAAGCTACAATAGGAATGTTGCAGAGAGTTTATAAGATAGGATTTAACAGAGCAGCAAGAATAATGGACCAGCTCTGTGAAGCGGGCGTTGTCGCCGAGGAAGAAGGGACAAAGCCAAGAAATGTATTAATGAGCAAGAGCGATTTTGAAAGTTATATTGAAGAGAACGGCGTATAGTTTGCAATCCCGATGAAGGGATGCGGAAAGCGGGTCCTAATGGCTTTAATTATTGATGGGAAGAAAATCTCACTTGAGATCAGAGATGAGATCAGAGAAGAGACAGGAAAGCTTAAAGAGAAGGAAATCGAAACAAGTCTTGCCGTCGTTCTTGTAGGCAATGATCCGGCATCGGCAGTATACGTTCGCAATAAGAAAAAAGCCTGTGAATACTGTGGTATAAAATCGCTTTCATATGAAATGCCTGAGACGACATCAGAAAGCGAATTACTGAAGCTTATTGATGAGCTGAACTGTAATAATGACGTAAATGGAATTCTTGTGCAGCTTCCTCTGCCAAAACATATAAATGAGCAGAAGGTCATAGAAGCCATACTACCTTCAAAGGATGTAGACGGCTTCCATCCACAGAGTGTCGGAGCCTTAAGTATAGGAATTCCCGGATTTGTGTCATGCACTCCGGCCGGTATAATCCAGCTTCTTAAGAGAAGTGGCATTTCCGCCAGCGGAAAAGAATGTGTGATTGCCGGAAGATCAAATATCGTAGGCAAGCCAATGGCCATGCTTATGCTCAGAGAAAATGCTACAGTTACAATTGCTCATTCAAAAACTGTTGATCTTAAATCAGTATGTAAAAGAGCTGATATTCTTATAACAGCAACAGGAAGACCCAAGATGTTCAATTCTGATTACATAAAAGAGGGAGCTGTTGTTATTGATTGCGGCATGGACAGGGATGAGAACGGTAAACTCTGCGGCGATGTTGACTTCGATGATGTGTTGCCTCACTGCAGTGCGATAACACCTGTACCTGGCGGAGTCGGCCCAATGACTATTGCAATGCTTATGACAAATTGTCTTGAAGCACTTAAGATACAGCACAGGATCTGATACTTGTTTTGACCGGGAGCAGGTGTTTATATGATATGTCCAAACTGCGGGAGCGAAATTCCCGAAGGAAAACTATATTGTGAAAACTGCGGCCATGAGATCCATATAGTTCCTGAATTTGATTCAGTTCAGGAAAAGATTTCAGAGAACATGACAGAGATCACTGAGGCAATAAAACGTCAGGAACAGATCGATGCAGCAAAACAAAAGGTCCTTGAAGAAAAAGAAGCCCGTCACAGGCATCTTATTCATATTCTGATAGC
>JAQWCI010000045.1 GCA_028706005.1 Lachnospiraceae bacterium | reverse complement strand
CAACAGCAGCTGACACAACAGCAACAACAGCAGCTGCAGCAGCAACATCAGAGGCAGCGGCACCTGCAGCAACTGAAGAGGCGGCAGCAGAGGCAACATCTGAGGCGGCACCTGCGGCAGAAGAGGGAACAACACTCAACATCCAGGTATGGAATGAAGAGTTCAAGAGCCGTGTTACAGATCATTATCCGGGATATGAGAAGGTTGATGACACACATGGCAAGATTGGTGATGTAAATGTAACATGGACAATCACACCTTCAGATGACAACGCATACCAGAACAACCTGGATTCAATACTTCCCGGAAACGCTGATGCAGCAGCAGATGACAAGGTCGATCTGTATTGCATCGAAGCTGATTACGCTATGAAGTATGTAAATGCCGAGACTCCTGTTGCAATGAGCATGTCAGAACTTGGAATTACAGATGATGATCTTGCTGATCAGTATCAGTACACAAGAGACATCGTTACAGATGCTAACGGTGATCAGAGAGGAACATCATGGCAGGCTTGCTCAGCAGGCATGATCTACAACCGTGAAGCAGCCAAGGCTGTTCTCGGAACAGATGATCCGGCTGAAGTTCAGGATGCTATGTCTGACTGGAGCAAATTTGATGATGTAGCAGCTAAGGCTAAGGCAGCCGGCTACACAATGTGCTCAGTTAATGATACATATCGTGTATATTCCAACAACGTATCTGCTCCCTGGGTACAGGACGGCAAGGTTGTAGTTGACGACAATATCAAAGCATGGGTCGATGATTCCAAGACCCTTGCAGACGCAGGCGAAGAGAATACATACGAACTCTGGGGCGATGACTGGGGCAAAGGCAAGTATGCAGATGGAAAGGTATTCTGCTACTTTGGACCGGCATGGTTCTTCAACTTCAGTCTTTCAGCAGATGATGCAGAATCAATCGCAGCTAACGGCGGTTGGGGCTACTGCGCAGGACCTCAGTCATTCTACTGGGGCGGCACATGGATCTGCGCTGCAGAAGGCAGTGACAACCCGACACTTGACAAAGACATCATGCTTACTATGAGCACAGACCAGTCAGTTCTTAAGGAAATCGCACAGAAGGATTCAGACTGTGTCAACAGCAAGACAGTTCTTAAAGAACTTGCGGCAGATGATTCAGGCAACCTTGCAATCCTCGGCGGACAGAACCCTTACGAGCAGCTTGCAGCAGGTGCTGAGAAGGTCGATATGTCCAACATCTCTGATTATGATCAGGGCTGCAACGAAGAGTTCCAGAACGCTATGAAGGGCTACTTTGACGGAAGCTATGCAACATATGATGATGCTCTTGCAGCATTCAACACAGCAATCGTTGAGAAGTATCCTGAACTTACAACAGACTGATACTGACAAACTGAAAAACGGGGTGCCTGTTCGGTGAGACCGGGCAGGCACTTTTTTTCGGTACTGATGTTGAAAGACAATTCAACTGGCAAAACAGGAGGCAGGCGAGATGAAGCAAAAGACAAGCAAAGTCGTCAGATACAACAGGTGGGGATATATTTTTCTGATACCTTTCATAGTAGTGTTCATTATTTTCCAGCTCGTTCCTATGGTCACTACGGTATACAGAAGCTTCTTCGAGAACTACAGATCGGGCCTTAAGGTCATCGGCCCCAATTTTGTGGGGCTCCAGAATTACATAACGCTTCTGACGAACGGAGATATGCTCAGGTATTTTGGAAATACAATAATAATGTGGCTTATCTGCTTTATACCGCAGATCATTTTCTCGCTTCTGTTTGCAGCATGGTTCACTGACCCCAGCCTTCACATAAAGGGGCAGCGCTTTTTCAAGACAGTTATATATCTGCCTAATCTTATAATGGCTTCGGCATTCGCAATGCTGTTCTTTACTTTGTTTTCTGACAGTGGCCCGGTCAACTCAATACTCATGCAGCTCGGGATAATTTCACAGCCATTCAGATTCCTGACACATGCCTGGAGTGCGAGAGGACTTGTAGGCTTCATGAACTTCCTCATGTGGTTCGGCAATACAACAATATTGCTGATGGCCGGCATGCTTGGCATAGACACATCACTTTTTGAAGCGGCGGAAGTCGATGGTGCTACGTCAAAACAAATTTTCTGGAAGATCACACTTCCCATGCTGCGTCCTATTCTCGTGTATGTTGTTATCACATCACTTATCGGAGGCCTGCAGCTCTACGATGTTCCACAGATATTGACAAGCGGAACCGGAGATCCTGCACGTTCGACAATGACGATGATCATGTATCTGAACAAGCACCTGTACAGCAAGAATTATGGACTGGCGGGAGCTCTGTCGGTAATACTGCTCATTATAACAGGCATTTTGAGCATACTTGTTTACCGGTTTACTACGGTAAAAGAAGAAAACTGAAATGGAGGACAACATGAAGAAAAACAAACACGAGGGCGAGGTTAACGTAGGCCCAAGGAGAGTAATAGCATATATAGTACTTATACTGATTTCGGTATTATGTCTTATCTGGTTTTATATACTGTTCATTAACGCAACGAGATCGAACGGCGAGCTTTCGAGAGGATTCCAGCCACTGCCGAGTACTCATCTTAAGGAGAATCTGAACAACCTGTTCACTGGTACGCTGCCGGTCCTGTACGGACTCAGGAACAGTTTTATTGTCGCGGGCCTGAGCGCAATACTCTGCACTTATTTCTCCACTCTGACAGCATATGCAATCCATACATATGAGTTCAAGGGCAAGAGTGCGATGTTCACATTCATACTGATGATAATGATGATCCCGACACAGGTCACCGCTCTTGGTTTCGTAGACCTGGTCAACTGGATGCATCTCGATGACACACTTGTGCCACTCATTGTTCCCACGATAGCAGCTCCTATAACATTTTTTTATATGAAGCAATATATGGACAGCACACTGCCTCTGTCACTTATTGAGGCGGCCAGAATAGACGGGTCAGGCGAGTTCCACACTTTCAATACAATCGCGCTTCCGTTGATGAAACCTGCGATCGCTGTTCAGGCGATCTTCACATTCGTCTCAAGCTGGAATAACTACTTCGTTCCGTCATTGGTCCTGCACAAGGACAAAATCAAAACACTTCCTATCCTTATCGCACAGCTCCGTTCAGCTGACTGGCTCAAGTTTGACATGGGACAGGTCTACGCGATGATAGCGTTCTCAATCTTCCCGGTCATAATAGTCTACCTGCTTCTTTCCAAGTACATCGTTGGCGGCGTTGCGGTCGGTGCAGTAAAGGGCTGAATTTGTAGGCAATTACACATTATTTTCCAAAACTAAACCAAATAATTAATCAAAGTTAATTTTAACGAAATCGATTTAGAATTGAAAAAGTGCGCAAATACAGGCAAAACTCGAACTAATTAATTTTGCGGTCTATTTGTCCAGACGCAGGACAAACGGTAATATGCAGGTGAAGGCGACCGACATAATCCGCCTTGGAAATGGCGCATAAATAGTGCTTTGCTACATTATTATGATAAGGGACCGCAAAGGAAAAACAGCATGAAAACTCCTAAAACCATTCGAAAACGATAAAGCAAAATCGATGGAAACGGAGAATGATAATAATTTGTCATTCACTTGTGCAATGTGCTTAAAACACACATTGCATTTTCATGTAATAGCAACAAATCGACCGCAAAATGTGAATAAACAATGAATTTTAATTGACATTGATGTGTATTTATTCTATGATGATTATCGAAATCGATTGAGAAATAGTTTCGAAGTCGATAAAACAGACAGGAGGATATTAAATGAATAAGAAGTTATTAGCATCTGTTCTCAGTGCTGCCATGGTCGCATCTGTTCTTGCAGGTTGCGGTTCAACGGCATCAACAGACACAGCAACAGCAGCAACATCAGCAGCAGCGGCAGCAACATCAGAGGCGGCTGCAGCAGCAACATCAGAGGCAGCAGCGGCAGCAACATCAGAAGCAGCTGCTGCAGATTCTACAGAACTTGCATATAAGGGCGAGATCAACCTGATGCATTACAGCACATCAGAAGAGTCTGAAGGCAACGGCGGTTCTGACGGATTCCGTACAATGATCTCCAACTGGGAAACTGCTCATCCGGACATCACTCTTAACCAGAACGTTCTGGCTAACGATGAGTACAAGACACAGATCGCTACAATGGCAGCAGCAGATGACCTTCCCGATGTATTCCTGCTTCAGGGCATGAACACAAAGAGCTGGGCTTCACAGGGCCTTGTAATGGATCTTACAGACACGATCAAAGCTTCTCCTTATTATGATCAGTACAACCAGTCATATTTCACACCTTTCAAGGACGGAGACAAAATGTATGCTCTTCCGGCACTTACAGGTGGCACATGCACAGTAGTTATCTATGACAAGCAGATGTGGGCTGATGCCGGATATGATACATTCCCTGATAACTGGGATGATGTCAAGACAGCTATGGCATACTTCAAGGATGAGGGAGTTGACACAATCGCATTTGGTAATGGCGGTCAGTGGCAGGCTAACTCAGATTTCCTGAGCACACTCGGCGACAGATATACAGGCAAAGACTGGTTCCAGAAGATCATCGACAAGGATACATCAGCCAAGTTCACAGATGACAGCTGGGTAAAGGCTCTTCAGTTCACACAGGACATCTTCCAGAGCGGAATCTTCAATGAAGATTACAATACAGTAACAAACGAAGATGCTCGTGAGTATTACATCTCAGGCGATGCTGCAGCATTCATCGGCGGCAACTGGGACGAATCTTACATCGCAGCTACTCTTAAGGCAGATGATGAAGAGAAGTACAACAACATAGGTTTTGCAGTTCTCCCTCAGCCTGCAGATGCAACAGAAGATGCAAACGGACAGAACATCGGTCTTGGCTATGGCATGGCTATCAATTCCAAGGTTGCTGATGATCCTGACAAACTTGCAGCTTGCATCGACTTCATTGAATATGTAACAGGACCTGAGTTCTCTAACTATGTTGCTTCAAACTATGCACTCAGCGGACTTACAACAGTTGATAACGTCGACCTTTCAAAGTTCGATCAGGTCACACAGGACTTCTACAACTGGTCATATGTTGATACAACTCCCTGCGAAATCTATGATTCTTACATCGATCCTGCAGTATGGAGCGTTTGCAACACAGATCTCCAGTCAGTTATGTCAGGCGATATGACACCTGAAGATATGGCAGCTGATGTACAGGCTTCCTACGAAGAAAACTATCTGAATAAGTAATCCGGAGAATTTCTTCCGAACTTAAGTTTAATGTAAGTGACGAAGGATCCCGATCCTCAAAAGGGACTGGGATCCTTCATTTTTACAGAAACATAAAGTCCAGGCATGTAATTGAGAGTATCAACATCAACAAAGAAAAGGGGGCACACTTATGTTAAAAGCAATAAAACCGAAAATGCGAGTGGTCTGGGGATTCTTGCTCATTCCGCTTATCTGGTACATCTTTTCTGTTTTTGTACCACTGGTTGTTGCACTGGCGTACAGTTTCTTCCAGTGGAAGGGCGGTCCGCAGAAGACGTTCATCGGCATTGACAACTATGTACAGCTGATACACGACAACGTATTCTGGCAGGCTTTCCAGCATAATATTTTCATTGTTATAGTTTGTATAGTAGGTCAGATAGGAATTGCTTTCATCAACGTTCTTCTGGTCAACTCAAACCTCTGCAAACTTAAAGGCGTACATCGTACTTTCGGTTTCTTCCCGAGCACGATATCAGCTGTTTACATTGGTATGATCTGGAAGATGGTTTACGATCAGAGAAGAGGTATTCTCAACTGGTTCCTCGGAGCCATAGGACATGAAGAACTTCAGCAGAACTGGATGAGCAACAAGAACATTGTTCTTCAGCTCGTTTCAATTCCTCTTGTATGGCAGTTCATTGGTTACTATATGGTTATTCTGCTGGCGGCAATCGCAGCAGTTGATACGGAAATATTTGAGGTCGCTGAACTCGATGGCGCTAATGCATGGCAGAGAGCCGTGTATATAACACTTCCGCTTATCAAGAACAGTCTCCTTGTTTGCATTACCCTCTGCGTTTCAGGAAACATGAAGGTATTCGACCACATTTATTCGATGACGAAAGGAACAGGTGGACCGGGCACATCCACAATGGTTATGGCCTTGTACGGATACATTGTATCCTTCAAGAATCAGAACCTCGGCTATGGCGCCTGCATTTCAGTAGCTATATTTGTTGTATCCCTTGTAGTCATAGGATTCTCTCAGTGGCTCGTCAACTTCATCATGAGAGATAAGGGGGTGGAATAAATGGCTAAGAAGAATGATAAGATCGTTATGACTAAGGTCAAGAGTGCAAGGACCCCTGGACAGCGTTTTGGAACAGGAGTAGCAGCGGTTGTAATAAATGCAGTTATGATATTGTTCTCACTGTCCTGCATCTTCCCGCTGGTATGGATGTTCTATTCGTCATTGAAGCTCAAGAGACAGTTCAATGCGGATATCATCGGATTGCCGACGGAACCGACATGGTCTAACTATGTAAAAGTCCTTTCAAACAAAGACTACCATATCGGTGCTTCAATGATAAATTCAACAAGAACTACAGTCCTGTCATTGATCTTTATTCTGCTTTTTGGCTTTATCATCGGCTATCTCCTTGCAAGAATAGAGTTCAAGATGAATCGTGTGATTTATGTACTTTTCCTTATGGGCATGCTTATCCCGGTTCATTCACTGCTTGTTCCTATTTATATTGTTTTCAATGATTTCGGATTGGCTAACAAATGGTTTACACTGTTAATCCCGTATGTGGCGTTCGGGTTGCCTATAGCGGTCTTCCTGATTGAGTCGTTTATCAAGTCGGTTCCTGTTGAGCTTGAGGAAGCGGCAGCTATAGACGGCAGCACATTTACAAACACCCTGTTCAGCATCATCCTGCCGGTGACGCGCCCGATGCTTGTAACGGTTGCTATCATCCAGACATTCTCATGCTGGAATGAATTCTCGTTCGCATTGGTGCTTTGCTCCAAGAACGTGGCACTACAGACAGTTCCGCTTGCAATGACAAACTTCAAAGGTCAGTTTGCCTCTGACTATCCGAAGATCATGGCCGGCATGCTGATCACTATGCTTCCTATTGTTATCCTGTACTTCGGTTTCTCGAAGCAGATCATAAAGGGAATGGTAGCAGGCGCAGTTAAAGGCTAAAATTGGTTGATATTTGCCCCTGCCTGGCAATTTATCGATATGTTCTGACCTGGTCTGCGGATCAGTAAGGGACGCGAAGAAGCCGTGACTCGAAAAGAGCCACGGCTTTTTCTATGGTATAATGCAAATTACAGGAACACTTGTTTTGACGAAAAGGAAGCTTCATATATAAATTATGGACTTATTTGAATACGCATCACAAAAGAATAAGAGCAGAGAGTCTCCGCTTGCCGCAAGGCTGCGGCCGACGACGCTCGAAGAGGTGGTGGGTCAGCAGGATATTATAGGTAAGGATAAGCTGCTGTACCGCGCGATCAAGGCTGACAAGCTCGGGTCGATCATTTTCTACGGGCCTCCGGGAACAGGCAAAACTACGCTCGCCCAGGTCATAGCCCACACGACGAGTGCCGAGTTCGTGCAGCTGAATGCGACTTCCGCAGGCAAGAAGGACATGGAAGAGGCGGTAAACGCGGCAAAAGAACGTTTTGCCATGTATCAGAAAAAGACGATACTCTTTGTGGACGAGATCCATCGCTTCAACAAGGGTCAGCAGGATTACCTGCTCCCGTTCGTAGAGGACGGGACGGTGACACTTATAGGAGCGACGACGGAGAACCCGTATTTTGAGGTGAACGGAGCTCTTATCTCGAGATCAACAGTCTTCGAACTGAGGCCTCTGTCAGCAGAAGATGTCAAAACTCTTGTCCACCGGGCTGTCTACGACAAGGAAAAGGGCATGGGTTCATACGGTGCTGAGATAGATGAGGATGCCGAGGACTTTCTTGCAGATATTGCGAATGGGGATGCCAGGCACGCACTCAACGCGGTTGAGATCGCAGTGCTTACAACTGACCCTGATCCATCGGATGGAAAGATACATATTACGCAGGAAGTTGCAAGAAATTGTATTCAGAAGCGTGTTGCAAGATACGATAAAAACGGGGATAATCACTACGATACAATTTCGGCTTTTATAAAAAGCATGAGAGGGTCTGATCCTGACGCTGCGGTCTATTATCTGGCAAGGATGCTGAGCGCAGGGGAGGAACCCGAGTTTATCGCAAGGCGTATAATGATCTGTGCTGCCGAGGATGTCGGGAATGCTGATCCAAACGCGATAGTCGTTGCGACAAACTGTTCGCTGGCCTGCGAGAGACTTGGCATGCCTGAATCACAGATAGTGCTAGCCCAGGCCGCCGAATATGTGGCGACAGCGCCGAAGAGCAATACCGCAGTTAACTCAATATTTGATGCGATGGCTCTTGTCGAGAAGACGGGCTCGCTTCCGATCCCGCCGTACTTGCAGGATGCACATTATAATTCGTCATCAAAACTTGGCCGGGGCATCGGTTACGAATATGCGCACCTGTATACAGAGCACTATTCGGGACAGCAGTATCTGCCGGATCAGGTCAGCGGCGTCGATCTCTACAATCCATCGGAGAACGGACACGAAGCCGATGTGAGAAAGCGCATGGCCAGACTCACAGGGGAGAGCAAATACACTGACAGTGAGAATTTGTCTCCGCGTGATAAAAAGCGTAAAGACTGATATGTTTTGATAAAAAATATGATGGGAGTTTTGAAAAATGACGAACGCAGAAAAAGCACTGGAACTTCACGCAGAATGGAAAGGCAAGATATCTACTGATTCAAAGGTACCTGTCAAAACAAGAGAGGACCTGGCGCTTGCTTATACGCCCGGGGTCGCAGAACCCTGCAAGGTCATCGCGAATGACAAGAGCGCGGCATATAAATATACGATAAAACAGAATACTATCGCGGTTGTGTCGGACGGATCGGCGGTCCTTGGACTCGGCAATATCGGGTCTGACGCGGCAATGCCTGTAATGGAGGGCAAAGCAGTACTCTTCAAGGAATTCGGCGGAGTGAATGCTTTCCCTATCTGTATAGCGACACAGGATGTGGATGAAATCGTGAAGACAGTCCAGATGCTGGAGCCGACATTCGGCGGCATCAACCTCGAGGATATCAGCGCTCCAAGATGCTTTGAAGTCGAGCGCAGACTCAGAGAAACAATGAATATTCCTGTGTTTCATGACGATCAGCACGGCACTGCGATAATAGTGCTGGCAGGAATAATCAATGCGCTGAAGCTCATTGGCAAGAAGAAAGAAGACTGCAGGATCGTGGTAAACGGATCAGGAGCCGCAGGAATCGCAATATCCAAACTTCTTCTGTCATACGGCTTCAAGACGCTAACGCTCTGCGATTCGAAGGGAATAATCTCCAGCAAGTCGGAGAGACTAAACTGGATCAAGAAAGAAATGCTTGAAGTGACTAACCTTGAGGACAAGTCAGGATCACTCGCTGACGCGCTTGTCGGGGCGGATATTTTCATCGGAGTTTCAGCGCCGGGCGTCGTGACAAAACAAATGGTCGGGACCATGAACAGGGATGCTATCATTTTTGCAATGGCGAACCCTGTTCCTGAAATATATCCCGATGAGGCCAAGGCCGGCGGCGCATGCGTGATCGGAACCGGCAGGAGCGACTTCCCCAACCAGGTAAATAACGTACTTGTTTTCCCCGGAATATTCAAAGGAGCGCTCGAGGGACACGCGAGGCAGATTACAGAAGATATGAAGCTCGCAGCGGCCAAGGCACTTGCTTCCCTCGTGCCGGATGACAAGCTGGATGAAGACTTTATTCTCCCTGAACCCTTTGATAAGAGATGCGCCGAGGCAGTTTCAAAAGCTGTTGAGGAATGTATTACACCGGAAAACACACTATAAATGTGAATGCTCTGCATTCACATAAGAGGTTTGAAAGAACCAAACCTCTGGGGTTACGATTTTTTTGGGGGAGGCAGTGTTGAAATCGCCAATTACAGTTTATAAACTGATAATTTTATATATGCTGGACAGGATCGATGAGCCGATTTCGAACTCGACTATTTCTGATTTCCTGCTTACGCAGAATCTTACGAATAATTATATTTCGGTGCAGCAGTCTATTTCAGAGCTTGATGAGAGTGATCTCATTTCGATGGAGACGATGGGCAGTCGCACTATGCTCAGGATTACCAAGTCTGGCGAGGATACTCTGAATTTCTTCGTGAATGAGCTGAACCCGGATATCAGGAATGACTGCGAAGATTATCTTAAGACAAACGGCATGGAGCTTCGCGCAGAGGGCGAGACCACAGCGCGTTATTATAAGAAGACGACCGGCGAATATGAAGTAAATATGGAAGTGAACGAGAACCGTTCACCGGTAATCGGACTCAAAATGAGCGTGCCGACTGAAGATATGGCGAAGAGAATGGCTGACAGATGGCTCATGAAGAATGAGGAAATTTACAGGCTCCTAATGGGCGAACTGTTGAAATAATTTGCAGGAATTTGCAGTAGAAAGTTCAGTGTAATATGAAGAATAAGCTTCGGGCAATAAACAGGAAGATAAACTGGAAACGTGAATGGAAGATAATGGTCGGCGAGATCGCAGGCAGTTTTCTGGCTGCTATCGGTGCGGTGAACTTTGCCGTGAGCCTGAACGTTCCCATGACAGGGGTGACCGGTGTCGCTATGATAATATATCGCCTCACAGGCTTTCCTCTCGGCTGGATGTCACTGATCCTGAATATTCCTCTGGCGCTGTTATGCAGAAAGGTGATCGGCAGAAGATTTCTTTTCAGATCACTCAGATGCATGCTGATATTATCAGTGATGATGGACTATGTGGCCCCGATCCTGCCTGTTTATAACGGAGACAGAATGCTGGCGGCCGTCTGCGCCGGTGCTTTTATGGGTGTTGGCTATGGACTCATATACCGTCAAAACTCATCCTCAGGCGGATCTGATTTTATTTCGGTAGCAATAAAGAGCAGATTCCCTCATATTACTATGGGAACGATAGAATTCTGCGCGGCAGCGATTGTTTTGATTGCAAGTGCGCTTATATTCAATGATGTAGATGGAATCATACTGGGACTTATCATCAGCTTCATATCATCGGAAATGATAAACAGGCTGCTGATCGGAGCAAATGAGGGCACGGTCAACCTTATCGTCACTGATCATCCGCGCGAAACATGCGATATGATCGATGAGGTCCTGGGCCGCGGCAGCACAATAATCGAAGCGAGCGGCGGGTATCAGGGCGACAGACGGTCGATGGTCTTCTGCGTTACAGACTGCAAGCAGGTCGCTACACTACAGGAAACGTTACAGAAAAATGACCCGACAAGTTTTTCAGTTCAGATACCATGCAGCGAGGTCCACGGTGAGGGATTCAGATTCTTCTCTCTTGGACGCTCGGACGGGTAGCATAATATGACTGATAAAAATAACAGGAATAAAAAGAAAAAAAGTGTATTTTTACGTGTCCTCCTTGCAGTTCTTATCATTGGTTTTGCCTATCTTGGATGGCGCTATTGCAGCATTCATGATGTATTCTCGAATTTTGGGGAGAAAGTGAAAGAGAGCATAAGCGGATCGGCTACAACGAGCGGCGAGGGCTATACGAACATTGCACTCTTTGGCGTGGATTCGGTGGGCGGAAGCCTGGAATCCGGCAATAACCGAAGCGATATAATGATGGTCGCTTCAATAAATAACAAAACATTTGATGTAAAGCTTGTCTCACTGTATCGCGATACTTACCTTGATATCGGAGACGGCACTTATACAAAGGCTAACGCGGCGTACGCATATGGCGGGGCGGAGCAGGCCGTAAGTATGCTCAACAGTAACTTTGACCTCAATATAAGTGACTACGTTACTGTAGGTTTTGGAGGAATAGCAGATATAATTGATGCGCTTGGCGGCATCGAGATAACGGTGGAAGACGAAGAGATCCATTATCTGAATGATTATCAGTCGACGATGGCGGCCGATCTCGGGCGCAGTTACAATCCTGTCACTACGGCTGGAACGCAGACACTTGATGGAATGCAGGCGACGGCGTACTGCCGTATACGCTACACATCCGGTGACGATTTCAAAAGGACGGAGAGGCAGCGGACAGTCCTGACACAGACATTTGCAAAGATAAAGAACGCATCTCCGGTCACACTTGCAAAGATCGCAGCGACAATGATGACGAACGGCGAGGTGAAGACGTCTCTTGATCTGTCCGAAATAACAGAAATGGGAGTACAGGCGGGCGCGTTCAATGTCAGTGACACGTCAGGTATGCCGCCGGAGGAACTGCGCACACTGATGACGGTCGATGACCAGTCATGCATCGTGCCGAACGACCTTGCCTCGACAGTCATCTGGCTGCACAGCCTTTTGTTTGGGGAGACTGATTACCAGGTCTCGGACACAGTACAGACAATAAGTGATCAGATCAAAACAAATGCGGGATTATGACCGGGATAAAAGCGCAGAAATGTAATAAAAATTTAAGTACACATTGGAAACAGGTTTTGGTATTATGTACTGGATTTATTGTTTGTGGTACGTAACTGCAGAATGTGAATTATTGTAAGCAGTGTAAATGTACCTGGTATTGAATTACGAGGTGAGCCGGGACAAAATCCAGGCATGGAGGGAATTGTGAAAAAGTTATCTTCAAAGGTCATAGCGGCGGCTCTTGCCGTGGCAATGGTTGCGGGACTTACTGCCTGCGGCAGCAGCGCAGCGTCCGCAACAGGTAGTGCAGCCGGTGCATCAGAAGCTGCAGGAAGTGCGGAATCAGGATCTGCAGGTGCCGGCGCATCAGGGACTGCAGCTACAGGAGAAAATATTGTCAATATCGGGGTGACGAGCACACTGAGCTCAATAAATCCGCTCAATATCGATGTTTCATTTATGGCGCTCTACGCGCAGAGCATGATGTTCCTGCCACTTGGCGCGCTTGATGAGAATTATGCTTTTGAGGGTCTGCTCGCAGATTCAGTGACGACAGATGACAACATTACATTTACAGTGAAGCTTGCTGATATAAAGTGGAGCGACGGGGAACCTGTGACGGCGCAGGACGTTGTCTGGACAATGCTCAAGATCTCAAGTCCTGAAGTTGCCAACTCAAGTTTTGACTTCTCGGTATTCAAAGGTTTTGACGAGAACGGACAGTCACCTTCAGGAGCAACGCAGATTGAGGGAATCAAGGCAACGGACGATAAGACCGTGGTCTTTACAGCTGTGAATCCGATGTCGATAGCTTCTTTTGAGAACAATTTCTGCACATGGGTTCCGATCCTTCCGAGCCATGCACTAAGCTCCACGGCTGATGCGGATCTTGCCACATCGGAATGGTTCAACAAGCCGACCGTCATTGATGGGTCATATTTCCTTGATGAATATGATGCGGCACACTATATTTCATATCATGCCAATAAAGATTATTCGCTGGGCGCGCCGAAGATCGACAAGCTCAACTTCAAGGTCGTCGATTCTGCCGGACTTCTCGCAGGACTTAAGAGCGGCGAGATCGATTTTGTTCAGCCTGCGATCGGTATCATCCCGAATGCGGATCTGAGCTCGGTCGAAGCTCTTGATAACGTAACAACGACATATTCTGATCCTGTCATGAATCAGATGACATTCATCAATACGAGCAGAATAACGGACAGCAGAGTCCGCCAGGCTATTGTTTATGCCATCGACCGCCAGACGCTGGTCGATGGACTTCTTAGTGGCCACGGCGAAGTCGGCGAGGGGTTCATAAGCTCGGCAAGTCCGTATTATGACAGCAGCATCAAAGGTTTTGACTATAATCCTGACAAAGCTAAGGAACTCCTCTCCGAAGCGGGGTGGGACAGCAGCAAAGAGCTGGAGTACTATGTATGGTCAGGCGATGACGCGATGGTCAAGGGCAGCCAGGTAATACAGCAGTATCTCAGCACAGTGGGAATCAAAGTCAATATCCACACGGTAGACATGGACACACTTATGTCGGTCGCGGGGACGGATGACGTCGATATGTTCAGCGTGCAGTACACAGTAACTCCGAATGAATACTACGTTGACGCACAGTACCTCGTAGACATGGAGACAACGAGCTGGACCGGCGGATATTTTGACGAAGATGTAGATGCGGCGCTCACGAAGACACAGACGGCGACAGATGACAGCGAAGTAAAGGCAGCATATAAGACACTCCAGGAGAAGATGATAGAGGATGTTCCGATGTTCTCGATGTATTTCATAAGCAACGCCCAGGTTGTTTCGACGAGACTTCAGAACGCGACGCCTTCTCTCTACGGGGCTTTCAACCACGTCGAAAAGTGGGAGATAAAGTAAGTGGCAGAACAGGATTCACATTTGCACGAACATTTGCTCGAGGTCAGGGATCTCGAAGTTGATTTTGACAGTGATACAGGCAGCCGCGCGGTCACGGATGGCGTGTCGTTTGACGTGATCCGCGGCGAAACACTCGGCGTGGTCGGGGAATCCGGCTGTGGCAAGAGTGTGACTTCGCTTGCGATCATGGGGCTTCTCCCGGAAACCGGCAGGGTCGTTAAGGGAAGCGCAGTGCTGAGGCCCAGGGAGAATCCTGAAGGAATAGACCTTATTGGCCTCGGTTCAAAAGAACTCGACAGGCAGCGCGGCGACAATATCGCGATGGTCTTTCAGGATGCACTTGCAAGCCTCGACCCTGTTTTTACGATAGGGTTCCAGATTACTGAAGGAATCCGAGCACACCGTAAAATCAGTAAGAAAAAGGCTGCGGCGATAGCGCAGGAGCTTCTTGACAAAGTGGGTCTTCCTGATCCCGCCGCGACAATGAA
>JAQWCI010000206.1 GCA_028706005.1 Lachnospiraceae bacterium | reverse complement strand
TCATCCAATGACTCAGGAATCGAATTTATGAAGTTTGTATACATAAAAATCGGCATTGGAAGTCCAAAAGCCACTGACACAACAATTATTCCCCAGTATGTAGATATCGCGTGCATCGATACCAATGTAGAATAAACACCTACAAGAATACTGAGAGAAGGTATCATCATAACTCCCATGATCAACATTCTTATTGTGTTGTTGAACCTTGATTTGTTTCTTGCCAGCGGATAAGCGGCCATACATGCGAAGAAAAGTTCAAGTACCACAGTGGAAAATGTAATAATACAGGTGTTCAGCAACGATTGGAGCAAACCTGAATCCATGAGCGCCTTTGAATAATTTCCAATGTACCATGTGTTTGGAAGGCTCAACCTGGTTGAGCCATCAGTTACCGACTTGAAGGACATCACTACGAGTACATAGATCGGAATCAAATATATAAAGACGATTACTGCTGATACAAAATACTCCCATACACTTTTTTTCTTTTTTGTTTTCATGCTTCCACTTCTTTCCCTGTAAAGTACTTAGTCATAACAATAGAAACAATCATAATGAAAACAAATGTGAATATTCCGACAGTTGCTGAATAGCCTGCATTCTGAGCCTTGAAATACTGGTTGCTGATATATGTTGACAACGAATGTGTCGAGAAACCCGGCCCGCCATCTGAAAGTGAAACAATGACATCAAACAGTTTCAAACTCCCTATAACATTCTGTACAACGGCAGTAAATATTGCAGGAATCAGTAGTGGAAGCGTAATGTTTTTAAACAATTGTTTTTTATTTGCTCCGTCTATGATTGCTGCCTCATAATACACTTTGGGTATGTTCTGAAGACCGGCAATATAGATCAACATACTGACACCAGCATATTGCCATGATGTAACTAACATGATAATTAAGACTCCTCGTCCGCCATTAGCCATCCAGTCGACCTGAGATGTCCCAAACCATGAGAGCACCTCATTAAAAACTCCCCCGCGGTATTGAACAAAGAATGACATTATGTATCCCATTATCAATCCTGAAATCATAACAGGCATGTATATCACAGTACGCACGACAGAATTTCCACGGAACTTCCTGTTTAGAAATATTGCAAAAGCCATTCCCAGAGCATTCTGCAGAAAAGCACTTCCAAAGCCATATATCAATGTGTTTCTAAATGCAATATGGAAGTTCTCATCAGTCAAAAGCTTTGCATAATTACTAAGTCCGACAAATGTTTTCTTTACAGAATACCCGTTCCATTTCATAAATGACAGTTGGAATGCCTGTGCAAATGGATACACAACAAACATCGCCAACAAGATTAGTGCCGGGACATAGAACCAGTTCATTCTTCTTTTTCTTTTGCTCATATTCAGCCTCGCCTATATCGAATCTCAGAACACATTTGCCATATTCATGAATCAAGAGAGACCGGGATTTCTTCCAGCCTCTCCTGTGAATCAAATCAAAACCAGTTATCAGTTATTCAGATATTTTATTGTCATAAGCATCCTGCAGATACTGCGTGCTCTCTTCTATTGCATTTCCAGGATCCATGACAAGTTTGGTGAGACCTACTCCGAGATCATCCCACATACCTGATGGCAGATATTCACGATCAAACAGCGGAACATATTCTATATTTCCTTCATATGTTTTCTGTAGTTCCCGGAACTGCTGTGTAACATATGAATCCTCATTTGAAACATCGCTGAATCCAGGAATATCTCCACTTGCTGTTGACATCTTTTCACACACTTCAGGCGTCGACATGTATTCAAGAAACTTCAGGCATTCGTCTTCATGTTCTGTATCTTTCCACATACCAAAACATGTTCCTTCCCCCATGCTGAGGAAAGTCGTGTCATCCTCATTTACTCCGGGGCAAGCCAGATAGCCAAGATTAGCATCTGGTACGTATGTCTGTGATGCTACTACATTATTAGCACCTCCAAATACCATTGCACATTCTCCCTTTGCAAGTGCCTGGCATGCAGCATCATTATCTGATGTGAGAATATCTTCATTAAAATATCCGGACTGCATCCATCCATCTATCAGTTCATTTATTGGAGTCCAATACTTTTCAAAGCTAAATGATCCATTCTTAAGGTTTTCTTTCTGATTATCCTCTACACACTCCAGTGTTAAATATGCCGGCGGTATACTTTCTGCCAGCTGGGCAATTGTGGAGCTGTCCTTATCTCCAATAAATATGGGAGTTACACCACTGTCCTTGATTTTTGCGCAGGCATCCGTAAATTCACCCCATGTAAGTACCTTTGAAGCGTCAACTCCTGCTTTTTCAAACACATCCTTATTGTAAGTAATAGTATTAAATGCTTCTGTGATCGGTGCGCAGTATATGTTTCCATCATCGTCAGAAATTACCGGCAGAATCGCTTCATCAATTCTGTTATACCAATCCTGATCATTGAGCGGTCTAAGATATTCACTGTATCTTGCTACGCTCCATCCATGTGTTGCCCAGACATCTGGCAGATCTCCAGATGCCATTCTTGTCTTCATTACTGTCTCATACTCACTGCCTGGTGTAATGAGCTCAATTTTAATGCCTGTCTGCGATGTGAAATCATCAGCAAGAGTTTGATATACATCTACCATATCTCCAGTTGCTGTTACTTCCCACTCAAGCGTAACATCGCTTTCCGTGTTTGATTCACCGGCATCTGCTACTGTTGCAGTTGCTGCTTCGCCAGATGCAGTTGTGGCTGCTGTTTCTGTTGATGCTGTAGAAGTGGATGATCCACATCCTGCCAGGAGAGCAGTCATCATTGCTGTTGCCATAATACTTGCTACCAGTTTCTTTTTCATACTCTTAACTCCCTTCCATAATACAATTGTTATGTCAATTACCAGACGTCTGATTGTTATATTTACTATAGCGAATTATCGCAATGCCAATATGTACTCTTTTTTATGAAACACGTATTGTTTTTTGTCTTTCGTCCATTGCCTCATATCAATGCTGTATAATACGTGCAAAGAGGAGGCTACGCGATGAAGAAAAAAAAGAAGACCAAATGTTTGCGTGATATATTTATGTCCAGCTACCTTTTTTTCTTCATTATCCCAGCATTTGTTTTAACTGCTCTAATTTTTTCGATTTTTCTTTATAGTACAGTCAAGGACAGCAACACAGAAAAGAACAATACTCTTAGTCTCCTTTCTTCACGTCTGAATGCCACTATAGATTCTGACATTCAAATGTCGCTCATTTATATTTTCGACAGCGACACTGAGAAATTCTACAATTTCCTGAGCAGGAAAGACTTCAATGATAACCCGGTAAACTACAACCAGTTGCAGGTCCTGTATTCGAAATCCATGAGCAAATATATGACCTTGCTCAACAACAACATTACAGGTGTCGGCTTTATTCCATGCAATCACAACGAAGAATCGTATTTCTATCTTCCAAAATATAAGGATATGGAAATTGAAAACAGCACCAAGTATAAAAACAAATATTGGTTCCGTCAGCTTAAAACCGGTGAATCCAATATCGTTTTCTATGTTCCTGACTCTGACGAAAACAAA
>JAQWCI010000044.1 GCA_028706005.1 Lachnospiraceae bacterium | reverse complement strand
GCTTCGGACTTATCGCGGATAAAGTGGAGCTGCCTGATGAACGTTTATCTGTGATGACTATAGATAAAGATGAATTTGATCACGGCGGAACGAGGAACATGGGGGCAAAACTTGCGAAGGATGCTGACTACATTCTGTTTATGACCCAGGACGCGGTGCCGGCGGATGATAATCTGACAGCGGAACTCATCGCCGGATTTGCACATGAAAGGGTGGCCGTGACGTATGCCAGGCAGATGCCACGCACTGATGCGCTGAAATCAGAGCAGCTCTCACGCACCATTAATTACCCTGATAAATCCAGACTTAAGACGCAGGCAGATGTAAAAGAACTTGGGATAAAAACATATTTCTGTTCGAATGTGTGCGCCATGTATGACACGCGGATATTTGCGGAAATCGGCGGTTTTATTCCGCATGCGATATTTAATGAGGACATGATCTACGCGGGAAATGCGCTGAAGAAGGGTTATGCTGTATACTATTGCTCAGGGGCGAAAGTGATCCACTCCCATAATTACACAGCAGATCAACAGTTCCACAGAAATTTTGACATAGGTGTCTCACAGACAGATCATCCGGAAATATTTGCATCATTATCCTCGGAAGGTGAGGGCGTAAAGTATGTGAAAAAGATGGTGTCTGCACTGAAAAAAGAGGGCGCGGCCAGGGAAATACCGGGTTTTATAGCCGGGTGTTTTGCAAGATTCACAGGGTATCGTCTTGGCCGAAGATATAAAAAGCTTTCAAAGTCATCAATTATGAAATACACTATGAATCCGGGATATTGGAAGTCAAACGATACAAAGATCCATTGATACGGGGAGGAGTTCAGCATATGTGCGGAATAGTAGGATATACAGGTAAGCTTCAGGCAGGTCCGGTCATAATTGATGGTCTGGCAAAACTTGAGTACAGAGGATATGATTCGACAGGAATGGCGATAAATGACGGCGCAAAGCTTCAGATAGAGAAAGCCGTAGGCAGACTCAATGTCCTTGAGAATCTTACACATGATGGTTCGACAATGCCTGGAACAGCAGGGATTGGACATACACGCTGGGCGACACATGGAACCCCGAGCGATGTCAATGCGCATCCGCAGTTCAACACGGCGCGGACAATTGCTGTCGTACAGAATGGAATAATAGAGAATTACATACAGCTCAAGGAGAAACTCGAGAACAGCGGATACCAGTTCGTATCTGAGACAGATACCGAAGTGATAGCGCATCTCCTGGATCATTATTATAAAAAGTATGAGAAAGACCCGATGCGTGCCATTGTTCATTCTCTTCAGAGGATGGAAGGATCGTATGCCATTGCAGTGATGTTCGAGGATCAGCCTGATGAAGTGTATGCAGTGAGAAAAGACTGCCCGCTTATCTGCGGAATATCGGATAAAGGTAGTTTTGCCGCGTCTGATGCAACAGCACTTCTCAAGTACACAAGGAATGTATATTATCTCGACAATAAAGTAATAGCAAAACTCACGAAGACGGATGGTATACATTTTTACAATCTTGATCAGGAAGAAATCGAAGTTCCCATGTCTCATGTCGAATGGGATACTGCCGCCGCAGAAAAGGGCGGATATGATCACTTCATGCTCAAGGAGATATATGAACAGCCGAAGACTGTACGCGACACTGTTTCACCCCGCGTGAAGAAGGGCGAGATAGTAATTGATGAGCTTGGTCTTACCGATGATGAAATCAGGAAGATAGAGAAGATATTTATTGTGGCCTGCGGCTCAGCTTACCATACGGGGGTTACGGGAAAATATGTTATAGAGGGACTTGCAAGGATCCCGGTCGAGACTGATCTGGCATCAGAATTCCGGTACAGAGATCCGATATTCACGCCAAATTCAGTTCTGATAGTAGTGAGCCAGTCGGGGGAGACAGCTGATACGCTGGCGGCTCTCAGACTTGCAAAGAAGAACGGCGTCAGAGTCCTGGCAATCGTCAATGTGGTAGGTAGCAGTATAGCGAGGGAAGCCGATCATGTTTTCTATACATGGGCAGGACCTGAGATAGCCGTTGCAACAACAAAGGCATACAGTGCTCAGCTTTGCGCTATGTATCTTCTCGGAATAAAGTTCGCAAGAGTCCGCGGACATCTGGATGACCAGCATTATGCTTCGATGCTGGAGGATCTGAAGAGACTTCCTGATCAGATAGAACTGCTCCTCAATAATCACGAGCCGATACAGCGCTTCGCCAATAGATACATAGCTGCAAGAGACATTTTCTTCATCGGAAGAGGAATAGACTACGCGATCTCACTGGAGGGGTCCCTTAAGCTCAAGGAGATCAGTTATATACATTCCGAGGCTTATGCTGCCGGAGAACTCAAGCATGGAACGATATCTCTGATGGAAGAGGGAACACTCGTGGCGGCGGTCTCAACACAGCCTGATCTGTATGAAAAGATGATAAGCAATATGGAACAGGTCAAGAGCCGCGGAGCATTTGTACTTGCAGTGACAAATGTCGGAAACACTGCTATTGAGAAGGCAGCAGATTATATAATACATATCCCGAACACAAACAAGTACTTTACAAATTCACTTGCAATAATTCCGCTGCAGCTCTTTGCTTATTACATTGCATGCAGCAGAGGCTGTGATGTTGATAAGCCGAGGAACCTTGCAAAGAGCGTGACAGTCGAATAGCAATACATCGGGCGCATACGCGCCACGCCCGATGTATAGCAGCGCGCTCCGCGGCTGCGACATTTAGCGCATACGCGCCACGCCCGATGTATAGCAGCGCGCTCCGCGGCTGCGACATTTAGCGCATACGCGCCACGCCCGATGTATAGCAGCGCGCTCCGCGGCTGCGACATTTAGCGCATACGCGCCACGCCCGATGTATAGCAGCGCGCTCCGCGGCTGCGACATTTAGCGCATACACACGACACGCTCGAACAATAGCAGCGCGCTCCGCGGCTGCGGGAAACGGGGGTATTATGGAGTTACAGGTAAGTGATAACGGTGCAGAAAGCTGGGAAGAAGTAATGCTGATCTACAATGCGGCATTGAAACAGATAAGCACCAAGTTGGAGATCCTGAATGATGAATTCCAGCATGTACATAAATATAATCCGATAGAGCATATTAAGTACCGCGTGAAGACTCCGAAGAGCATTGTCAAGAAGCTTAAGAGACACGGTTATGAATCAACGCTGGAAAATATGGTCAAGTATTGTAACGATATCGCGGGTATACGCCTGATATGCGATTACACTTCCGATATATACAGTATTGCAGATATGATCAGTAACCAGAGTGACATTAAGATAGTGGCGATCAAAGATTATATTGCCCATCCCAAGGACAGCGGATATATGAGCTATCATATGATAGTTCTTATACCGGTATACCTTTCGGACAGAATAGTGGATACAAAAGTTGAGATCCAGATACGAACCATAGCAATGGACTTCTGGGCAAGTCTTGAACATAAGATCCAGTACAAATTCCCGGGAGAGGTGCCTGAACATATTCAGGCTGCTCTTCTTCAGAACGCAAAAATGGTGTCAGAACTCGATGCAAGAATGATGGAGTTGAACAACGAAATACAGAAGCTGGCGGGAGAAGAGGGCGAACCGGAGCAGTAAATAAAGCCGGGATTTTCTGAAAAACACCCCATAAAACGAGGAGTGCCCAGGTACCTTTCGGCACCCGGGCTATTATGAAAAATTATCTTTATCTCTTAGGTTTTTACATATTTAGAATAGCAATAATATGTGAATAAAGTGTGAACAAAATGTTAATCCGTGGTTAATTACCACAAAAAAAGATACAAAACATGAAAATATTAAGACATAATTACCAAAAGGTGCCTGTTTGTCAAATAGCGATGTCAATGCTATCATATTTACAATTGCTTTTGGCACACAGAGATCTTGGAGGATTTCATGAGTACCGATAAATATCTGGATATGGATACAGAAAACGCTGATGAAATGATACGTGCTAACGGAGAGGCAGAAGCCGCCGAACAGGAAAGGCTGCGCCGCGATGTGAGTTATTATCAGGAAATGCTCGGCGAGATGAAGGAGCTGTATCTGAAAAATAATGAACTGATAAGTCAGATGCAGGGACTCTGTGACAAGTACAGGAATAATTCAGGGAAGACCGGAACGGAGACAACATCGCCACCGACTGTTCATAACAATATTTTGGAACACACTGATGCAGAAGATAATAAAGGAGTCGATGCAATGAGCGACAATGCAGAAAATAAAGAGAATGAAGAGAATATGATCGCGGCGGTAAGCGCTTCGCAGAAGGCTCTTGAAGAACTTATTCACAGCTCTGACGAGCAGATACACAAAGACAACGTGAGGGTATATCGCAATGTTCAGGCTTCCATGATAGAGGAGCTTGAAAAGCAGACAAAGACACTGGAGACCTCTCTGTATGCGCTCCGCGAGGGCCAGAGTTCACTTGAAGAGCAGTTAAATGCGGCAGCGGCAGCTAATGAGAGCGAAAAGGACAAGCCTGAGAAAGGCAGAAACACGGGGCTGGGAATCTTTACGTTCATAATAGTGCTTCTCGTGTTTGTGCTTCAGGTATCAAATGCGTTTGGCCTTACAGATATGATCATGAAAATGTTGGGACTTTGAATATGGCAAGACAATACTGGAAACCTGGAAATATGCTGTGTCCGGTTCCTGCGGTGCTTGTCAGCTGCAGGGATAGGGCAGGCAAAACAAATGTAATGACAGCGGCCTGGACCGGGAACCTTTGTTCCGATCCTGTCATGGTGTCGGTGTCAATAAGACCGGAACGCTATTCGTTCCATATGATCGAAGAGACAGGCGAATTTGTTTTGAACCTGACTAATCGATCTTTGTGTCGTGCAACGGATTACTGCGGAGTGGTTTCAGGCCGTGATGAGGATAAATTCCAGAAGATGGGACTGACAGAGGCAAAATCACGGATGATAAAAGCACCCGGGATCGAGCAGAGTCCGGTGAGTCTCGAGTGCGTGGTGAAGCAAAGACTTGATCTGGGCACACACGTTTGTTTCGTTGCAGAAGTAGTGAGCGTTGATGTTGACGATAAATATCTTGATGAGGAAGGGCGCCTTGATCTTGAGAAGGCTGATCTGATAGCGTATTCTCACGGCCAGTATTATGCACTTGGTGAGAAGCTCGGCAAGTTTGGATTTTCGGTGAAGAAAACGAAATGAGAAAAGTCTCCGCACACCAAAGAAAAATTCATCTCTGGGCAGTGGCAGCTTCTCTTACCGCACTTGTCGTAAGTCTTTTCTTTCTACCCAGTTATTCGTCCTTTCAAAGTACCGGCAATAATATGTACACGGTCACGCTTAACGGCGAGGTCGTCGGTACAGTGGCATCTGAGTCAGATGCAAAGTCGTATCTGATAGATGCGAGAAGGCAGCTTGCTTCTGAATATGCGCAGTCTGCGGAACAGCAGTCAGATAATGCGGAATCAGGCGGCGAGCCGAGCGTTGATTCAGAGAGCCTTTATTATGCGGAAGCACACCTTTCTGTGGAAGGACGTGAAGTCCTTTGGGGAAAAGTCGACAGTCATTCTACAGTCGTGAGCCGTATGAAAGAGGTACTTGAGTCCGGACATGAGAGCGAGAGCACTCTTCAGCGCTGCTATACCGTAAAGATAGGCAACAACATACTTCATCTGGGAACCAGGGATGATGTAGTGGAATTGCTGACAAGTGCGCTTGAACAGTATGATCCGGACAGGGAATATGTAGTAAATCTTGTGCTTGATACATCTAAAGAAATCAACGTTCTCACAACTGATGTCCTTTCAACAAAGGAGCAGCAGAAGATAGAGGAGAAAGAGGCGAGTCTCCCGACAGCCGGTGTCATAGCACAGCTGACAGATATCCTGAATTCCACAGAACCTGCTGTAGGCAAGAACTTTGAAGATTATACACTGGGGCTTACGGCTATTGGTTTCAAGGAGAAGATAGAGGTAGCTGAATCATATATGCCCGGGAACGAGATCATGGATCTCGAATCAGCTAAAGAACAGATACTGCAGAGCAAGGCCAAAAAGCAGATATATGAAGTCAGATCAGGGGACAGCCTTTCGGTGATTGCAGAGGATTACGGACTGACAGTCGATGATCTGCTGGCAATGAATCCAAACTACGAAGATGAAAATGCAACTATAAGAGTCGGCGATGAAATCACGGTCACTGTTCCTGAACCGCAGCTTTCCGTTGATTATACAATGCAGGAGTATTACGAAGAAGACTACGAAGAAGATCCGATCTATGAAGATAATGATGAATGGTATACTACGAAGACAGAGGTAATACAGCAACCGTCTTCAGGGCACAGAAAAGTTATAGCACTCGTTGATTATGAAAACGGAGAGAAAGAGAGCAGCGATATTGTAAAGGAAGAAGTGGTATCAGCTGCAGTGCCGATCATAATAATGAGGGGCACCAAGGTCCCGCCTACATATATCTGGCCGGTATCCGGCGGATATGTGTCTTCAGGATTCGGTGGAAGATCAGCACCTAAGGCAGGAGCCAGCACCTATCATAAAGGCATAGACATTGCTGTTTCTGTGGGAACCGCAGTCATGGCATCAAGTGCGGGCACAGTGACATCGGCCGGCTGGCAGAGCGGATACGGATACGTTGTTTATATACAGCATTCTGATGGACGTGAGACCAGGTATGGGCATCTCTCGAAGATACTTGTGAGTACAGGAGAAACAGTATCACAGGGCGAGAAGATAGCGCTTTCAGGAAACACAGGCAACAGCACAGGACCGCACCTTCATTTTGAAATTCGAATTGACGGAACAGCGGTGAACCCGCTGAACTATATAAACTGAACACACAGAACACTTGTTTTGGCAATGATGCCATTTGACACACAGGCAATATCAGTTTATTCTGATTAAGTTGTTCAGACTACAACTATGAAATTGCTTTAACAATCTTCAGATATGGTGGTATGAGGCTGGATATGGATTTTTACTCGATCAGGGGAGGCAACCCTCTGAGCGGCGAAGTGGAGATCGCTGGAGCCAAAAACGCGGCATTGCCGATATTGGCGGCTTCTATAATGACAAACGAGACGGTCACGGTAGAAAATGTACCGGACGTCAGCGATATCCGTGCCATATTGAGTGCAATTGAACACATAGGAGCTATTGTTGAGCGTGTCGACAGACACACTTACAGGATAAACGGCTCTCAGATAAAGGACGAACCGGTCGACGACGAAGCGGTCAAGAAGATCCGCGGGTCGTATTACCTGATTGGTTCTCTTTTGGGTAAGTATAAAAGAGCTGAGGTCACTCTCCCGAAGGGCTGTGATATAGGCCTTCGCCCTATCGATCAGCATGTAAAGGGTTTCCGAGCGCTGGGCGCGCAGATTCGCATTGAGCATGGGATGATAGTAGCTCAGGCTAAGGATCTGTCAGGCTCTCATGTTTATCTCGACGTCGTGTCAGTAGGCGCTACCATAAATATTATGATGGCGGCTTCGATGGCAAGGGGCATGACCATAATTGAGAACGCAGCAAAGGAACCTCATGTCGTCGATCTTGCGAACTTCCTCAACAGTATGGGCGCGCAGATAAAGGGCGCCGGAACTGATATAATCCGTGTCAGAGGTGTACAGAGACTGCACAGTACAGAGTATTCAATAATTCCGGATCAGATCGAAGCCGGTACATATATGTTCGCTGCAGCCGCAACACACGGAGATGTCACTATTCACAACGTGATTCCCAAGCATCTTGAGTCGCTGACGGCAAAACTTGAGGAGATAGGATGCGAGGTCGAGACATCTGATGATGCAGTAAGAGTCGTGGCAAACCGTCGCCTTCAGAGTACACATGTCAAAACACTTCCTTACCCGGGTTTTCCGACTGATATGCAGCCGCAGATAACCGTGGTCCTGGGACTTTCCGAAGGCACCAGCATAATTACCGAGAGTATTTTCGAGAGCAGATTCAAGTACGTTGATGAGCTGATCCGCATGGGAGCACAGATAAAAGTCGAAGGCAACACGGCAATCGTGAGCGGTGTCAGAGAGTATACGGGAACCAGTATTGTGGCACCGGATCTGAGAGCAGGCGCGGCACTTGTCATAGCCTCACTTGCGGCAGAAGGCTACAGTGAAGTCCACGACATCAAGTATATCCAGAGAGGTTATGAAGACTTCCCGGAAAAACTCCGCGCATTGGGTGCGGATATCAGGATCCTGGATTCAGATGATCCTGAGGTAAAGTCCAGATCACAGATACATCTTGTGAGTTAACAGCAAAATGTAATAGTCATAATAACTGAATATCTTCAGGGCAGGGTGCGATTCCCTACTGGCGGTACAGTCCGCGACCCGGTTGCTGTGATGAATGAACATTCTCACATGATCGGTTGATTCGGTGAAACTCCGGGACCAACAGTAAAGGCTGGATGAAAGAAGAGGAAAAAATGAAAAACGGTATTGGTTCACAGGTAATACAGAATGCGATGTTTGTAGTGGTATGTCTTGTCACGGTCGCGGCATTGATATTGGTGGCATGGCTCTTCGAACGCATAATGAGAAAGAAGAACGGCGATAAAAGCCGGATACTCTCCACAAAAAAAATCGCCATGATTGGAATGTTCTCAGCAATATCAGGAATCCTGTATTGCTTCGATTTCGCACTTCCTATAGCTCCCACATTTTACAAACTGGATTTTTCTGAACTGCCGGCTCTTATATGTGGCTTCGCATTTGGCCCTGTAGCGGGCGTACTCGTCGAGTTTCTAAAAGTCGTAATAAAGCTTTTGTTCAAATCCACTTCAACAGCATTTGTCGGAGATCTTGCAAACTTCCTAATTGGATGCATGCTGGTACTGCCGGCATCTGTTATTTACGGATTCAAAAAGACGAAAAAGATGTCAAGAATAGCTCTTCTGACAGGAGTCATTGTCATGACGGTGTTCGGGACATGGTTCAACGCGGTTTACCTTCTGCCTACATTTTCGACATTATACGGTCTGCCACTCGATTCGATAATCGCAATGGGAACTGCAATAAACGGCAGTGTCAATAATATATATTCATTTGTGATAATAATGGTCGCACCGATGAACATTATCAAGGGCACTGTGGTATCAGTGCTTACACTGCTGGTCTATAAAAAGCTGAGCAGAATAATCAAGTGATCAACTATTCTTCTATGTGTTCCTGCCCCTGTGCGATGATGGTCCTGACATGATCATCTGCCAGGGAATAGAATATTGACTTACCTGCACGGCGGGCCTTGACGAGCTTGCTCTGCTTGAGGATCTGGAGCTGGTGTGATATTGCTGACTGCGTCATGTTAAGTGCGTCAGCTATATCGCAGACGCAGACCTCAGATTCAAAGAGGACGAAGAGAATACGAATCCTGGTCGAGTCACCAAAGACCTTGAAGAGCTCGGCAAGGTCGCACAATTCATTTTCATCAGGCATTTTTATTTACTCCTTTTATATGCAGTGCTCGAATAGAATTGATCACCGCGATTACCATGACACCTACATCGGCGAAGATCGCAGCCCACATGTTCGCAATACCCAGAGCGCCGAGCACAAGACATATCATTTTCACTCCGATGGCAAAGACAATATTCTCATAGACTATCCTGAGGCATTTGCGGGATATCATTATCGCAAGCGGGATTTTGACCGGGTCGTCGTCCATGAGGACAATATCAGCAGCTTCTATTGCGGCGTCGGAGCCGAGCGCTCCCATAGCTATTCCGATGTCTGCTCTTGAAAGTACAGGAGCGTCGTTAATGCCATCTCCGACAAAAGCAAGTTTATCTTTACTCTTATCAGTAACATCAAGAAGCTCTTCGACTTTTGCTACTTTTTCATCGGGCAACAGCTCGCTGCACACATCTGTTATTCCGAGTTCCCCGGCTATTTCGTCAGCTACATTTTTCCTGTCACCTGTGAGCATCACAAGCTTTGAAACTCCAATACCATGAAGTTCTCTTACGGCTTCTGCCGCAGTGGGCTTTATACAATCGGCTATCAGAATATGGCCGGCGTATTCGCCGCCTATTGCGACATGAATTACAGTGCCGGTCTTGTGGCAGTCGATACTGGCGATACCTGACTGTTCCATGAGCTTAGAGTTGCCGACCGCTACACTTGTTTTGTCGACATTCGCTATGACACCACAGCCACTGACTTCCTTTACATCACTTATACGGTCAGGATCTATAGCCTTGCCATAAGCTTTCTTGATGCTGGCGGCTATGGGATGCGATGAAAAACATTCGGCGAGCGCAGCGTATTCAAGTACTGCGGCCTTTTCGCGAGTGTTGTGATGGACACCTACAACTTCGAAGACACCCTTTGTCATAGTGCCTGTCTTGTCGAATACTATTGTTTTGGTCTGGGCAAGGGCTTCAAGATAATTTGATCCTTTTACCAGAATGCCATAGCGGCTTGCCCCACCTATACCGGCGAAGAAAGTGAGAGGTATGCTGATGACGAGCGCGCAGGGGCAGCTGATAACAAGGAATGTCAGCGCACGGTAGATCCAGGTGCTCCAGTCAGGAGACAGAGACATGAACAGCATTCTTATAAGTGGAGGGACAACAGCCAGAGCAAGTGCACTGTAACAGACAGCCGGAGTATAGTATCTTGCAAATTTTGTTATGAAGTTTTCGGATTTCGACTTGCGGGAGCTGGCATTCTCTACAAGGTCGAGGATCTTCGATACCGTGGATTCACCGAATTCTTTTGTTGTACAGACATGCAATACGCCTTGGAGGTTAACACAGCCGCTTATAATGTTGTCACCGATTGTTGCACTGCGCGGCATGCTCTCTCCTGTCAGGGCACTGGTATCGAGCGATGACGAGCCTTCAGTTACAACACCGTCGAGAGGAACCTTTTCGCCGGGTGCGATTATAATGGTTGAGCCGATTGCTACCTTATCAGGGGCTGTTTTTACTATTTTTCCATTATCTTCAACATTAGCATAATCAGGTCTGATATCCATGAGCTCGCTGATGTTCCTGCGGCTTTTCCCTACAGCATAATCCTGAAAAAGTTCACCAATCTGATAGAAGAGCATGACTGCAACGCTCTCAGAATGCTCGCCGAGAGCCATGGCGCCGATAGTGGCGATTGCCATAAGGAAGTTCTCGTCGAATACCTCATGCCCAAGAATTCCCTTTATTGCGCGGAACAGAACATCGTAGCCAATGAGGAAATACGGGATGAGGTAAAGGATTGACCTGATTGTTGTTGAAAGTGGGAGGAACTCAATAAGAATTACAAGAATAGCTGTTATTATAATTCTTGTCAGATTTTGTTTCTGTTCTTTATCCATCTTACAGACTTGTCCTTTCATAGTGAAAACATATGAATATTCAAACGAATGTTCATATGTTCATTATAAAGAACAATATAGGATTGTCAATAGGATATTTGATATAAGACTCTTATTCACCAATATGGTCTATAACAGTCCGATTGACCTTTCTGAAAAAGAACATAGTAAGAATAAACGATAGAATATCTGAAATCGGGATGGCAAACCAGACAATATTAACATTGCCGGTGCGTGAAAGGAGATATGCAACAGGAATCAGCACGATCAGTTGCCTCGCAATAGACACACTTAGTCCGGCTACAACAAAACTAAGGCTGATTGTTCTCATGGCCGGAACACCGATCTCAAGCATGGCAGGAGAGAAAGTGTGGCCTGCGTGTACTCACATTTACCGACGGTGACGAGATCGCGGAAAAATATACCGGAGAGTACGACATAATCCTTATGGACATTCAGATGCGCTTCATGGATGGAATGACAGCGGCTGAGAAGATAAGGAAAGTCGACAGTGATGTGATAATAATGTTCCTGACGAACAGGACTGATTATGCCATTCGGGGCTATCAGGTCGATGCGCTCGATTATGTTGTGAAGCCTGTGAGCTATTTCTCGTTTGCGCAGAAGCTGGACAGAGCGCTGGAAAGAGTCAGTAACAGGCAGAAGAGCGTCGTGGTCCTGCAGACGAGATCAGGTGTCGTGAAACTTGACCCGGCGGATATTTACTACGTGGAAAGCGACAGACATAATGAACAACGCGAAAGCTGTCGCTTATGCAAGCCTTTGCGGACAGGCAGGAGCCGGCGCGGTCGTGGATGTTTTGACAGGCAACGTCGATGGTACAGAGATAGTACAGCTTTATATTTCCAGGAAGAAAGGTCCTGAAGGCGTTTTCAGACCTGTAAGGGAGCTTAAAGGTTTTGCCAGAGTCGCTCTGAAGAAGGGCGAGAGCCAGAGCATTACAATACCGTTTGATGCTTACACATTCAGATACTATGATGTGAAGAACAACAAGTGGCAGATCGAGGGCGGGGACTGGAACATCTGTATAGGTGCTTCAGTCGAAGACATCAGACTTCAGGGCAAGTGGCACACGGAAGGCATCATAGAAGATCCGTACGAAGGGAAGGGAATTTCTGATTATATCACCGGCAAGGTGGAAAATGTTCCAGATAACGAGTTCAGTGCCCTGCTGGGACACCCGATACCTGACAGAAAAGTTAAGATAGACAGGAACATAACATTCAATCAGCTCAATCACGGGCGCAGCCCACTGTTCTGGCTCATCTGGTTCGTCATGACCATGATGAAGAAGGCATCGGACCGCTCAGGAAAACCCAATCTGAATCTGTTGTTCATTTACAACATGCCACTGCGGGGGCTGGCAAAAATGACAGGCGGTTTCGTCAGTATGGGAATGGTAGATGCGCTGGTCATGGAGATCCAGGGCTTCTGGGTAATCGGGATTGTGAGATTCCTGATAGAACTGATACTCAACCTCGTGCGGAGCGCTTCGCTCAGTGCAAAGATCGCGGAGTAATAAAGGAATATAGTCATCACCACTTATTGCAAAGGAGCAGCGCCGGAAGGTACTGCTTCTTTTGCAGTATGAGCAATGCAAGACTACAGATCGCAGGGTAAGACAGGCCGTTGCGTTATACTGCGGGCAAGTATATTATATGTATATACAGTTTATACATAAGCCTATGATGTATAGATGTAAGTTGTGCACAGGGAGATGAGGCAATGGAGGTCAATATGGATCAGGTAGTAATCAGGTCATGGGGAAACAGCCAGGGAATCAGAATTCCAAAAGCCATCCTTAAGAAAATGGACATAAATGTTTCGGATACCCTGCAAATAGAAGTAGAAAATGATGCCATTGTTTTGAAAAAGGCGTTTAAGCACCGGAGTTTTGAGGATCGGGTCGCAGAATACAATGGCGAGATATCAATCTGTGAATATGATTGGGGTAAGCCGGCAGGAAGAGAAATGTTGTAGATATATTGTTCGTGTCGTGAGAGATAGAAAATGAATTGTCTTGTAAAATGCCCGAAGGCGGGGAATGTACATGATGGATTTTTATCAGGGAGATATTATCAGGATTGCCGGACTGAATAGCACATTTATGATTGTGAGTAAAAACGCATTCATCAGGGCTGCGGAAGTGTTTCATGTGTGTCCGGTGTTGGAGAATTATCCTCAGGGACCGATACACATTGCCGTGGAAGGCAAGAACAAGACAAAAGGATGTGTGATCTGCGAGCAGATAAAACTTATAGATCCGGCTGTGAGGACATGCAGAAGAACAGATCGGGTGTCATACGATATGATTATGAATGTCTCAGATGTTTTGCAGGGATTGTTTGAGTACGATTGAAATAATCATGGCGATATATCGATATACTCGCGCTCAGTCAGCGGAGACGCTGAAATTTTCTCGTACGGTGGAAACAATATAATGTTATTATTTACAAAGACTGCATCTGTGGATGCAAGCGTATTGAATTCAGGAGGTACTTGATGATTCTTGATACATTTTACGGCATACTGATCCCGTTCCTTGGTACGGCTCTCGGGTCAGCCTGCGTCTTTTTTATGAGAAAGTCGCTGAGCGATCATGTGATGAGGGCACTCACCGGTTTTGCCGCAGGAGTCATGGTCGCAGCATCAATATGGAGCCTGCTCATTCCGGCACTTGAGGATTCGGAATTCATGGGCAGCCTTTCGTTTATTCCGGCGGCCGTCGGCTTCTGGATCGGAATACTGTTCCTGCTCGCGCTCGATCACATCATCCCGCATCTTCACAGAGGGAGCGAGACATGCGAGGGGCCGAACTGCAAGCTGAAGCGCTCGACTATGCTGGTACTCGCTGTCACCCTTCACAACATTCCTGAGGGAATGGCGGTCGGCGTTGTCTACGCAGGTTACATGACAGGCAATTCAGGAATCACCGCAATGGGCGCGCTTGCGCTCTCGCTCGGAATCGCCATACAGAACTTCCCGGAAGGCGCAATTATTTCGATGCCTATGAGGGCAGATGGAACAGGCAAAACAAAAGCTTTTACCTACGGTGTTCTTTCCGGAATAGTTGAACCAATCGGCGCAATCCTCACCGTGCTCGCGGCGGGTCTTATTGTGCCGCTCCTGCCATATCTCCTGAGTTTTGCAGCTGGCGCAATGCTGTATGTTGTGGTAGAGGAACTCATACCGGAGATGTCACAGGGCGAGCATTCAAATATAGGAATTCTGTTCTTCGCTGTAGGATTCAGCATGATGATGATCCTCGACGTGGCGTTGGGGTGAAGGAGAAAGAGATAATGGGATTATTCACAAAGAAGTATCTTAGCAATACACGCAAGCCAAAGGGCTTCATGGGCAAAAAGATGGTGAGTGTAATGAATGAAGGCACACACCAGAGGCTCTCAGATTGGGGAATGCAGTATGTGAGTTTTGATGCAGGGGCACATGTCCTCGATATGGGTTGCGGTGGCGGAGCGAACATTCAGAAAACGCTCGGAAAAGTTTCTGACGGGCATGTGTCAGGCGCTGACTACTCCGACATAAGTGTGGCAAAATCGAGAGAAGTCA
>JAQWCI010000205.1 GCA_028706005.1 Lachnospiraceae bacterium | reverse complement strand
CTCGAGGTGTTCCCCCGGCGCAACTCTGACATCATATCATCACATCCGATCACTGTCAACATGTTTTTTAACTTATTTTTTACATCCGTTTTCAGTGTATTACCAGCTGTGATATCTGCTGTCCACCGCTCCTTTTTTCGAGCGGCGTTGCCCATTATAACATTACGATTTTTCAATTGCAACAACAAATTACAATTAAAAACGGAGAAAGAGGGATTTGAACCCTCGCGCCGGTTTCCCGACCTACACCCTTAGCAGGGGCGCCTCTTCAGCCTCTTGAGTATTTCTCCAAGTCTGACGATACCGCTGTCAATATAATGTTATTATGTGTGCCCTTTTTTGAGGCGCAGTTAAGATTATAACCAAGCAAATTTGCTTTGTCAATCGTACAACATAAGGTAGTTCAGTTATTATCTGGCACTATATTTGGACTGAGATATGCTGTATAGATCATCACCATATATGTCGTCAACAACAATTACCGGAAAGTTCTCGACAGTAAGTTTTCTTATAGCTTCTGTCCCCAGATCCTCATATGCGATAACTTCTGATGCAGTAATTGCTTTTGAAAGCAACGCTCCCGCACCGCCAATCGCTGCAAAATAGACCGCTTTATTCCTTATTATTGCTTCGCGGACCTCTTTGGACCTTACTCCCTTTCCTATCATCCCTCCCAGTCCAAGATCCATAAGCTCCGGTGCGTATTTGTCCATTCTGCCGGCAGTAGTAGGTCCTGCTGCGCCTATAACCCTTCCTTCTCTTGCCGGAGATGGTCCCATATAATATATGATGTTATTTTTCACATCGAACGGAAGCTCTTCACCACCAGCAAGTGCATCTGCCATTCTTTTGTGGGCAGCGTCCCTGGCCGTATAAATGGTGCCGGTAATATATACCATGTCTCCCGATTTCAGTGTTGCCGCTTCTTCTTTTGTAAATGGTGCATTAATGTGTTTTTCCATATTGCCCCTTGTCCATTATGATCTTTTTGTATCATTAGCACTTACAGTTTCAGATTACGCAATCAGCATGCCTGTTTACATGACAGCATATATTTACAGCAACAGGGAGTCCGGCAATATGCGTAGGGTAGCTTAATATATGGACCGCAAGTGCGGTCGTCGTTCCCCCAAGGCCTGCCGGGCCAATGCCAGTCTTATTGATCATATCCAGCAGTTCTTTCTCAAGCGATGCCGTGTCTGGATCTTTTGAATGTTCATCAGCCTTGAGAGTAAGCGCTCTCTTTGCAAGGCATGCACACTTTTCAAAATTTCCTCCAAGACCTACCCCGACCACCATTGGAGGGCAGGCGTTCGGCCCGGCTTCTTTTACAGCCTGAAGAACGGCTCTCTTCACGCCGTCTTCACCGTCCGCAGGTGTAAGCATAAATAAGCGGCTCTTGTTTTCACTTCCAAATCCCTTTGGTGCGACCGTGATCCTGACCTTGTCTCCGTCCACAATGTCGTAATGAATAATCGCCGGTGTATTATCACCGGTGTTGACCCTTTTGAGAGGATCCGCAACAACCGACTTTCTTAAGTATCCTTCATTGTATCCTCTACGCACACCTTCATTGATTGCATCCGTCAGATTACCATTGACGAAATGAACATCCTGACCTATGTCCACAAAAATCACGGCCATGCCTGTATCCTGGCAGATGGGTATATTATCTTCAGCCGCTATTCTAAGATTTTCCTTCAGTTTGCCGAGTATGTTTTTTCCCAGAGGCGACATTTCATTTTTTTCAGCTTTATTCAGGCACTCTTTCATGTCAGGAGAAAGATTGTAGTTAGTCTCTATACAAAGATCCCTGACTTTTGATGCCACCTCATTAACGTCCACATCGCGCATATATGATTTTCCTTTCATGTGGCAGCCAATAGTCCACCTGAGATATAGTTTCTATAAAAACGCTATGTCTCAAAGTTCTGTATTGTTCACTTTATCAGTATGTTCTGGATCTCTGCCAGCTCTTCATCAGTAGGTTTTCCCGGATTCCAGCCGATTTTCTGTCCATCATCTTTATATCTTGGAATCAGGTGGATATGGAAATGAAATACCGTCTGTCCGGCAACAGTTCCGTTATTCTGGACAATATTGAAGCCATCTGCCCCAAGTTTTTCATGCATTACTGCAGCCATATGTTTTGCAAGTACCATGGCATCTGCCGCCCAATCATCTGGTATTTCATATATGTTTGCAAAATGCTCTTTGGGCAGGATCAGTGCATGCCCGCGAGTCGCAGGTCCCATATCGAGTATCACACGGAACCTGTCATCTTCATATATTGTCCTTGACGGAATTTCGCCATTTGCCAGTTTACAGAAAATACAATTTTCATCCTTCATTTAAGTGATTGGCCCTCCTGCTCTTAATCTTATGCGACTGCTGCTGATATGTGCTGTAGCAGTTGCTGTTGCGCATTTTCATAATAGCACAAAGTCGGCTGCAAATAGTATTATCTGTAGCAAAACTCGAGACTGTTTCCCATCCTCAATGTGTCACCTTCTTCAATGATTCCGGTATCGTTGGGATTAAGCCGCTCACCGTTAATAAATGTACCTTCTGTGCTGTTAAGATCCAATACCAGTATGCGGTTCTCACTGTCTCTGTCCAGTCGCATATGCATCCTGCTGACTCCCGGCTCCTTTATCACCTGATCCACAAACCCATCCATCTGGCCAACTGTGCAGGGAAGCCTGTCGAGATCTATCCTATACTTTCTTCCATCTATTGAGCCATACAATTTCTTTACAGGTTTCTCATTTCTGCCTTGATTGAACGCACTGTCTTCTTCCAGTTCGCTCATGTCATACCTTTCAGCAACATTGGTGTCCGCAAAACTGAGAGGTACTGTTTCATTTTCATTTTGGGGATACAAATACTCTTCTCCCGTGCCTTTATTTTCATAAAACATAAGGAAGACAGTGCGGGCTGCGGCAAGTGCTGCCAGGCAAAGGAAAACCATAATTCCTGTTCTTGACGCAACAACTTCCCCCGGTGATAGAACAAATGAATTCCTTATCCACAGCATCACAATTACTACTGCTGAAAACAAAGCCGACAGGAACAGCGCTTCCCCGATTTTCTTCTTTCCGTCATCAATAGGATTGGTTTTTTCATTTGTTTTTTCTGCTTCTGCCGCACTGTTACCATTCACGGTGGATTCATCATCATACTGATATTCAAATGCACTGTTCTGATATGTTATTTCTGTTTCTCCCAAGTTTCCATCTTTTGATGAAATCTCCATATTCTGTTTATTCTCACCTTCAAGTATTGATTCCTGGAGAATGTAATTCGGATTATCAGCCAATGTCGCAAGCCTGAAACAGCAGGCAGTAGCCCACTTATCTGTTTCATCCACGTTAAACGCAAGGAATTCCGCAAGTGCTGAAAGTCCCAGTTCCTGCATAGCGCCCTGGCCAGGCGTATTCAGGGAGAACGTGAAATACCAGCTTTCCCCTTCAAAGTCAAAATAGACATAATCCGGTGAGAGCAAAAGACCTTTTTCCGAAAGCAGAAATTCAGATAAGTTCCTATATGTGCGGAGAAGCCCGCCAATCAACTGCTT
>JAQWCI010000043.1 GCA_028706005.1 Lachnospiraceae bacterium | reverse complement strand
TCCAAGGCTATAAGGCTTAAGGATGACGGAACAGTCGCTGATTTTGTCATGAATGATAAATGCGCGGCAGGTACAGGCCGATTCCTTGAAGCGATGGCGAGGACACTTGAGGTCGACATAACTGAACTTGGTCCCATTTCGCTTGAATCAAAGGAAGAGATAGAGATAAGTTCAATGTGTACTGTGTTTGCAGAGTCAGAAGTTATCTCTCTCATTGCTCAGAATAAAGAAAAGGCTGATATTGCAAGAGGTGTTCACAAGGCAATAGCAGGCAAAGCTTATGCACTTATGGAGAGAGTCGGGCTATCACCTGAATACATGATGACGGGTGGAGTAGCAAGGAACAAAGGAGTAGTAAAGGCACTGAATGAAAAACTCGGAGCGGAACTGTACATCTGCGACAAACCGGATCTTGCAGGTGCGGTCGGCGCTGCCCTGTATGCAATTGACATTGACTGATAAAGTCAACTCAGAGCATACCATGATAACAGCAGCAATTCCCGGCAAAAGTCAGTTTGTCTCAGCAGACTGACTTTCTTTACGCTTCTTCTTGCTTTCATACATTCTTTTGTCAGCTTCTTCAATTGCGTCGCCGGGGACGAACGGATCAGAGAGCGAGCTGTGACAGAAGCCGCAGGAGACTGTAACAGAAAATGGAAATGACTTCTTTTGGGCTGCTGTTTCAAGTTCTTGCTGGAATTCTTTAATGGCCGCTTCCCCATCGACATCGTCACCCTTTATACAGACAATAAATTCATCACCGCCCCATCTGCCGCAAAATGAATCATCATAGTTTTCACAGAAAGCATTTATGGCAGAGGCCACGGTCCTTATAAGTTCATCTCCCTTATCATGCCCATATATATCATTTGTCTTTTTAAGACCATCAGCATCATAGAAGAATACAGTAAAATCCGGAAGCCTTGAACTCTCTATCGAGTGAAATTCCCTGAGACAGAATTGTCTGTTGTGAAGCCCTGTCAGGGCGTCGCGGTAAGCAATTTCATCAAGCTGCTCCTTCTTCTCCGCAGCCTTTTTTCCCCTGATATACTGAATCATGTATATCAGGGAGAAAAGAAGTATTGTGACAAAAACCAAAGTGTAGATGAAGCAGTGGGAGAAGCACTTGAATATCTGCCCCTTAAGCTGAAGCTCACTCATAGAAACAGTAGTTGCCATTACGGATAGAAGTGAAAGAGCAAAGGTAAGTGCGATACTGTACATCAGAGCATTCGACCTGGCAGTCCGCTTCTGCCTGGGAATCGCGAACAGCATTATCAAAAGGACTAAGAGAACAATAGCAATTATGACAACAGTAGGCATGGGGAAAAGGCTATAGTGTATTTCCATTGATGTGTGGTTCAGCGTAGCAAAAAGAAACCAGATCACAAAGACACCAACAGCGAAAGATGAAAGGTAATTAATGCCGGGGCTTATATCCAGAGTCCGTATTAGAGCCATCATTGGTATTGGAATCAAAAGAAGAGCGATGTATTCGATGACTGAGCAAAAAACTGTATTCTCGACGAATACATAAAAGAACCTGAAAGATCCAAAAGCCCAGATTGAGGCTATAACACAAAGGAGTGGCAAACAGAATAAACAAAGGGCGTTAATATGTTTTCTCATAAGTATTATTACTATTATCCCAAGTGTGCCCAATACGCCCATGGCGGTGAATACAAAGAATTCAAGACCGTGTCCGTAAAGAGGGTACTTTAGCGCGGATATGGTCGGCATTATACGGATTGACTGCGGCTCGATGGAATATGATCCTTCTTTTTGCTGGAGCACTATAGTGAGAGAAGAGCCCCATGCATCATCAGGAATCTGCACAGAACACAAAACGTCTCCGATCTGCCTGTGGCGGTCAGAACGTGTTTTGCCATATGTGTAGATGACTACGTTTCCTGAATAGACTTTGCAGACCGCGTTCTCCCAGTGAAAACACAGAGATGCATTATTAATGTAATCTTCTTTATCAAGGGGAACATTGATGGACAGGATTTCATCTGATTCAAGCGCCGGCAGATTGATACCGTTATATGCAGTATGGGAACCATCGCTATGCGTAATTGTAGAGGTGAGTCTGTCATCTTCAGTAAGGTAATCTGAATTACCTGTTCCAGCGATGGACAGCACAAAGTTCAGCAGAAAAAGAACAGCCACCACTGCTGCAATAATAATCAATACGAATTTATTGTCTGACAGTTTTCCGGAGCCTGTTCTCATATGTTGTTGTCTGCTCGTCCTTCCTTTGAACTGCGTTTTTGTTCGTACATTTTGCCGTCTGCTTCTTCAAGAACTTCCATTGGCCCTCTTGGAGCTGCACTGCTGCTGGAGGCATATCCGTATGAAACGGACACACGGAAAGGAAAGAAGTGATATTGATTGCCTTCTTTTACGTTTTCCTTAAATGTTGCTATGGGATTCTCAGGCGGAACGTTTCCAATGATACAGGCAATAAATTCATCACCGCCCCATCTGCCGAAGAAGCCGTCATAATCCTCAAATGTATTGCGTACACTGTGCGCAACAAAAGTTATCAGCTCATCTCCTATGTCGTGTCCGTAAACATCATTTGCGCGTTTGAGATTGTCGGCATCGAAAAAGTAGATAGTGTAATCTTTGATACCTTTCCTGATTAGTTTGTCGAACTCACGTGAGCATGCCTGTCTGTTGGGGATTTTTGAGAGCGGGTCGATCCACGCGACCTTTTCGAGCTGTAGTTTTTCTGTTGCCTTTTCTATACCATTTACTATCTGGAGGGTGGAACTTAGCGCTATTGACAGTACAAGCATAACTATTATTGAAGGAGCAAGATCCTGACTCAGGAGGAATTTCGAGACAACTCCGGGATTGCTGATAAGTCCATCAGCAACAGACCGTATCAGTTCAAGTACTGTGAAAATGAAAGTGAAAGAAAGACCAATGACGAGAACCTTCTGATCGGAAGTGACTGAGACATTATCCTTATTCTGTATGTAGTTTTTTACCATTTTGACGCTTATACAGACTACCGGAATAAGGATCATTATGTGCAGTACCGGAAACAGGGTACTGATATGATAGACAGTAAAGAACGCAAGACAACAGGATATGATCATAAGGAGCATATGAGCACTCACCCAGATCCTGATGTAGCCTTTACCTTTTGCATCGGTCGTATAGCTGCCAAAATACATCAGTGCAGTGATGGGTATTATATATAACATGAAATACTCGATCCGTGAGCAGAAAGAAACAGAATCGGAGATTACATAGAATAACCGCGAATAGCCGAGTATCCATATGGCGACTGAAACTATGAAAACTGAGAACCAGAACCAACGCCGCATGCCTTTATAGCGGAAAGAATATACACCAAATATAACGCTGAGGATAATGAAGACAAAAAGAACAGCTATGAGAAGCGCAAAGTCAGCGCTGTGACCGATGATGGGGTAATTGAAAGCCTGATATACATTCTGGATGCGCAGGGCATGAACATGACCCATACCGACATTCTGCAATTGTTCTATCGTTATGGTAAGATCGCTCCCCCAGTCTTTATCAGGAACAGGAGCAATACACAGGAGATTGCCAATAAGACGATTACTGTCATATGATTCACGTCCGTCTGTATACAGCACAGTTCCATCTTTGTCGCTTACAGTAACCGCGGCATTGTACCAGAAAAATGACAGTGCAGCGTTCTTGATCTTACGGTCTGAATCAAGCGGAACAGTAAGGATCAGAGTGTCACCTTCATGTGGCACGTCAAAACTGTTCCCTTCATATTCAGATGCAGACCCGTCAGAACGGATCAGTTCGGCAGATATGGATTCACTGACATCTGTGTATGATGAAGAAGCCAGAGCAAAATCTACGCTTCTCAGTACGATCTGTATAAGAAAGACCATGGCGAACAGAAGGGCAGCAGAAGAATAACTGAAAGATCTGTGTTTCGCTTTTTTCTGTTTTCCTGTTGATGTCACCTTAGCCATCTCTGTCCTCATTGCGGAATCATCAAATATTTCGCAATGTTATTATAACGCAATTACGTCTTCAGCACAGCATTTACAGACATTTATTGACCGTAACAGGACAGTTTTGTTTTGAGGTGCAAGGATCGCAGTTTTGTAGTATCCTTTGTATTGATTCGTCACAAATTTAACGGAGGCAACTTCAATATGAAATTATCGATCGCAGATCTTCTCAAAGGAACGGAAGAAATTGAGACCGCGATTGCGGATTATTACGGCAGCAAGACAAACCAGAATGCATCGCGCGTACTTGAGGCTGTAAAGAAACAGATGGACCAGGGCACGAGGCTGCTCGTGGCGGCGAGTCCGTCTGCGGATGTTGTGAATATTAATGATAAGAAGAAACAGGAGAGGCGTTTCAGGCTCAACAGGCTTAAGTCCCCTGACGGAAGAGAGGTCGCTGTGGCGTTCACTACGGAGACTGAACAGAAAAAGGGCAAGCCTACATCAGCTATAGCAATGCCGATCAAAGATGTCATTGAAATGCTAGACCAGAATCAGGAACTCAGTGGTGTCATTATCAATCCATGGGGGCAGAGATTCATTATACCGAGACAGTCCGTGGCTGTCCTGCTCGGAAAGAACAGTGCCGCGCAGGCAGCGCTGCAGAGCCATGTCTATGTTGAAAAGGGTGACATCACCCAACTGGCGGTCGAGTGTATCGTGAATGCGGCAAATGAGTCGCTTCTCGGAGGCGGTGGTGTTGACGGCGCCATACATAAGGCGGCAGGCCCGAAGCTTCTTGAAGAGTGCATGACGCTTGGCGGCTGCAAAACAGGTGAGGCAAAGATCACAAAGGGTTATGATCTGAAGGCGGCACATATTATCCATACAGTTGGACCTGTATATCCGGAAGGCGGTAGCGCCGAAGATAAGAAGAAAGCATCTGAACTTCTTGCTTCGTGTTACCTCAAGAGCCTTGACCTGGCGAAGGCGGGCAACATCCACAGCATTGCTTTCCCGGCAATATCAACAGGGGCATACGGATACCCGCTCGGCGAAGCGGTTCCGATAGCTATGAGTGCTGCTACTGCATGGCTTCGCACAAATAAAGACTACATAATGCAGATCATCATGTGCTGTAAGGATGATGATGTGCTCAGTGAATACAGGAATTTCCTCGGCAGGATAAGTGAGCTGAACAAGGCGACTGCTGCAGCAAGAACGGGTGCGGCGCCTGAAAAGGATCTGGCAAGATCCGCATTCATGGGATGTGCTCTCGGAGATGCTCTTGGTGTTCCATATGAATTCAAGACCAGGGAAGAAATGACTGCGGAGCCGGCAGCCGGCATGACAGGTCATGGGACTCACGATCAGCCGGAGGGAACATGGTCGGATGACAGCTCAATGATATTTGCCGCAGTGGGCAGCATGAACAGCGGCACAGTCAACTATAAAGATATTATGGAGAACTATTTCAAATGGAGGATGTACGGGGAGTACACGCCTGCAGGAGAAATGTTCGACATTGGGAATGCAACTGATACTGCAATAATGAATTACGCCCGTGGCACAGATCCGCTGAAGTGAGGCTGCACGGGTGAAAACGAGAACGGAAACGGATCCCTGATGCGCATCATGCCGTTTGCGCTGCTGTTGACCAGAAAAGGTCATGTTGCTACTGATGCTGACAGGACTATGCTCCACAATGCTTCGGCACTCACCCATGCTCACGCACGCAGCAAACTTGCATGTGAGATATACGGACTTATAGTAAGGAACCTTGTGACGCATGCGCCGAAGAAAGATCATGCAAAACATGTGCAGGACGCAATCAACGATGTGCTCCTGTTCTATCGTGAAGGTGTTTCTGATATAGATGCGGATGAGAAAGCGGCTATGGATCAGCATCGCGCGGACATGCCTGATTATGATGCCATACGCGGCGAGCTGGGCGTCTATGACAGACTCCGGAATATAGAGGTGTTCACTGCGCTTCCGGCAAGCGAGATACACAGCACCGGATATGTGGTCGATACACTTGAAGCGGCGATATGGTGCTTCCTGACAACAGATTCATATAAGGAATGCGTTCTCAGGGCGGTTAATCTTGGCGGTGATACAGACACGATAGCATGCGTGGCTGGCGGACTTGCTGGAATCGCTTACGGGTATGATTCAATACCGGAGGAATGGAAGAACACGATCGTTAAGAAGGACTGGATACTGGAGCTGTCAGACGCGTTCCAGACCAGGTACCTTTCTTGACAACGGAAATAGTGCGGCTTTATACTTTGCTGACAAAGCAGTACCAATAAAACAAACGCAAAACACATGTTTTGACGAGAAAGAAACATGAAGGAGACGCTATATGTATAAGAAAGCCAATACAGATCTGAACTTTGTACAGAGGGAAGAGGAGACAGCAGAGTTCTGGAAGAACAACAGGATCTTTGAGAAGAGCGTAGATGAGAATGAGGGCAATCCGGTCTATATGTTCTATGACGGACCGCCTACAGCGAATGGCAAGCCGCACATCGGGCATGTCGAGACACGTGTAATAAAGGACATGATTCCCCGCTATCATACAATGAAGGGCGAACAGGTACCGAGGAAGGCAGGCTGGGACACTCACGGACTTCCTGTGGAACTTGAGGTAGAGAAGGAAATAGGTATTGAGGGCAAGGATCAGATCGAGGAATACGGTCTGGAGCCTTTCGTCGCGAAATGCAAGGAATCTGTCTGGAAATATAAGGGAATGTGGGAGCAGTTCTCACGCAAGGTCGGCTTCTGGGCTGACATGGAACACCCCTATGTAACATATTATGATGACTATATCGAATCTGAATGGTGGGCGCTGCAGCAGATCTGGAATAAGGGACTGCTCTATAAAGGCTTCAAGGTCGTGCCTTACTGTCCTTCATGCGGCACACCGCTTTCTTCCCACGAGGTAGCTCAGGGATACAAAACAATCAAGGACCGCACGGCAATCGTGCGCTTCAAGGTCAAGGGAGAGGATGCTTATTTCCTCGCATGGACGACAACGCCATGGACGCTGCCTTCCAATATTGCGCTCTGCGTCAACCCTGATGAAGAGTACGCAAAAGTAAAGTGTGTGGATGGCTATACATATTATATGGCGACCGCACTTCTTGACACGGTACTGGGGCCTCTCTCAAAGGACGGAGAGAAGGCATATGAGATTCTTGAGACATATAAAGGCAAGGATCTTGAGTACAGAGAATACGAACCGCTTTACCAGTGCGCGGCTGATTCTGTGGCAAAACAACATAAGAAGGGCTTCATAGTTTACTGCGATAATTACGTCACCATGACGGATGGCACAGGCGTAGTCCATATGGCTCCTGCATTCGGTGAAGATGACGCGCGTGTCGCAAGACGGTATGATGCGGCCTTTGTACAGATGGTGGACAGCCACGGCAGAATGAAGCCTGAGACAGGCAAATTTGCAGGCATGCGCTGTAAACCCACGCAGCATGAGATGGATGAGGGAGCGGTCAGCTGTGATCCCGCAGTACTCAAGGACCTCGATGAGAGAGGAATCCTTTTTGCGGCTCCTAAGGTAGAGCATGATTATCCGCACTGCTGGAGATGTGATACACCGCTTATCTACTACGCTCGTGAGTCCTGGTTCATCAAGATGACGGACGTAAAGGATGATCTTGTCCGCAACAATAAAGAGATAAACTGGGTCCCTCCGACAATGGGCGAGGGACGTTTCGGAAACTGGCTTGAGAACATCCAGGACTGGGCTATTTCACGTGACCGTTTCTGGGGAACTCCGCTCCCTGTATGGGAATGCCCGGACTGCGGTAAGCAGATCTGTGTCGGCTCCAAGAAGGAACTCGCTGAGCTTTCAGGAGATCCTGCTGCAGAGACGACAGAACTTCACAGACCATTCGTGGATCGTTTCACGATCAAGTGCCCCGAGTGCGGCGGACAGATGAAGAGAGTGCCGGAAGTCATAGACTGCTGGTTCGATTCGGGTGCCTGCCCTTATGCAGAACTTCATTATCCATTTGAAAATAAGGAACTTTTTGAGAAGCAGTTCCCGGCATCGTTCATTTCAGAAGCAGTCGATCAGACGAGAGGCTGGTTCTATTCGCTCCACGCCGAGGCAACGCTCCTCTTTAACAGACCTGCTTTCAAGAATGTGGTCGTAATGGGTCTTGTTCTTGACGGAAACGGGAACAAGATGTCCAAGTCAAAGGGAAATGCAGTGGATCCCATGGATGCACTCAATACATACGGCGCAGACGCTATACGCTGGTATTTCTACACGGCCAGCGCTCCGTGGCTTCCCAAGAAGTTCTCAACGAAAGCTGTCAAGGAAGGACAGAGCAAGTTCCTTGGAACACTTTGGAACACCTATGCATTCTATACACTGTACGCTGAGATCGATCAGTTCGATCCAACGAAGTATAAACTCGATTATGACGGTCTTACTGTCATGGACAAGTGGCTGATCTCCAAGATGAACACTATGATCCGTGAGACAGATAATGATCTTGCACAGTATAAGATCCCTGAAGCCGCAGCGGTGCTTGAGGACTTTGTCGATGATATGTCGAACTGGTATGTAAGACGCGGAAGAGCGAGATTCTGGGCTAAGGGAATGGAGCAGGACAAGATAAATGCCTACATGACTCTTTACACGGCCCTCAGGAATGTCTGCCTCTGTGCAGCTCCCATGATCCCGTTCATGGCAGAAGAGATTTATCAGAACATAGTCCGCAGTGTCGACAGCAGCGCTCCGGAGAGTATTCATCTGTGCCGTTATCCTGTGGCAGATGAGAGCCGTATCGACAAGGATCTTGAGAAGAACATGGAAGAAGTCCTGAAGATCGTTGTACTCGGACGTGCATGCCGCAATGTCTCAAATATCAAAACAAGACAGCCTATAGCAGGCATGTATGTGAAGGCACCCTTCGCACTTGAGGATTTCTATAAAGAGATAATAGAGGATGAGCTCAACGTAAAGGCAGTGACATTCACCGACGACGTCAGGAGCTATACCACATATACATTCAAGCCGCAGCTCAAGACAGTCGGACCAAAGTATGGCAAACATCTCGGAGCGATAAAGCATTATCTCTCTTCACTTGATGGAAATGCCGCTATGGATGAACTTAATAATAACGGAATGCTGAAGTTCGAAGACGGCGGCACCGGTATTGAGCTCACCAAAGATGATCTTCTCATTGATATGACTCAGCAGGAAGGTTATGTGACGCAGGAGGACGGTGATATCACAGTCGTCCTTGACACGAACCTGACACCTGAACTCATAGAAGAAGGTTATGTTCTCGAACTCATAAGTAAGATACAGACGATGCGCAAGGACTCAGGTTTTGAGGTCATGGACCGCATACACGTCGCGCTGTCGGGAAATGATAAACTGTATGACATTGCTGCCAGGAATGCGGCATCGATTACAGGTAAAGTCCTGGCTGATGAAATCGGCAGAGATGAATCACTTGCCAATGAGAAAGACTGGGATATAAACGGAGAAAACGTGAAGATTGGAGTAGAAAAGCTCGGATGACAGGAAAACGCAAATCTACAAAGAGTACCGGCATGGAGGGAAGCATGACGTCAATGAAAAGAGAGCAGTTTACTTTTGATAAAGATCTCTTTAAGAGAAGCGTGGAGTATAACATACGTACCATGTATCGCCAGGAAATCAGTACGGCGACAAAACAGCAGATATTTCAGGCGTCTGCGCAGGCTTTGCGGGATCAGATCATAGATTGCTGGATGCGCACACAAAAGGCTTTTGAGGATCAGAACCCCAAGCAACTCGTATACCTGTCAATGGAGTTCCTGATGGGACGCGCTTTTGGTAATGATGCCATAAACCTTCAGGCTTATGAGCCTATGGCTGAAGCACTTAAAGAACTTGGATTTGATATATACGCGATCGAGGATGAAGAGCCGGATGCGGCACTTGGCAACGGCGGTCTCGGAAGGCTTGCCGCTTGTTTTCTCGATTCTCTTGCAACGCTTAACTATCCGGCATATGGCTGTGGGATACGCTATCACTACGGCATGTTCAAGCAGAAGATAGTTGATGGATATCAGGTAGAAGCACCTGATAACTGGCTCAAGAACGGAAATCCTCTCGAGATAAAGAGACCTGAATACACACAGGAGGTCCATTTCGGAGGTTATGTTTCTTCGTACACAATAGATGGCGGCCGGACAATGTTCAAGCAGGAAGGCTACCAGAGTGTCCGTGCAGTTCCTTATGATATGCCGGTTATCGGATACGGCAATGGTTTTATCGATACACTGAGGATCTGGGACGCGGAACCTGTTGAGGTGTTCAGGCTTGATTCCTTCGACAAGGGCGATTATAACAAGGCTGTCGAAGAGGAGAACCTGGCAAAACTCATAACAGAAGTCCTGTATCCATGTGATGATCATTACCAGGGTAAGGAACTTCGCCTGAAGCAGCAGTATTTCTTTGTTTCTGCATCTGTTCAGCAGGCTGTCAAGAGATATCTGACGCAGAACAAGGATCTCAGGAAACTTCCTGATAAATTTGTTTTCCAGATGAATGACACGCACCCGACGCTCACAGTTCCTGAGCTCATGAGAATTCTATTGGATGATTATGCGCTGACATGGGAGGACGCATGGGATGTAGTCACGCATTGCTGTGCTTATACAAATCATACGATCATGGCAGAAGCTCTCGAAAAGTGGCCGATTGAACTGTTCAGCAAGCTGCTGCCAAGAATATACCAGATAATCGAGGAGATAAACCGCAGATTTATAATCGAGGTCCACAATAAGTACGACAACGCAGGGGTGGATGTTCAGGAGAAGATAAGAAAGATGGCGATCATCTATGACGGACAGGTGCGCATGGCCAATCTCGCTATCGTAGCAGGCTTCTCTGTAAACGGTGTCGCAAGACTTCACACTGAGATCCTCGAGAACAAGGAACTTCACGACTTCTATGAGATGTATCCGGACAAGTTCAGCAACAAGACTAACGGAATAACACAGAGACGTTTCCTTCTGCATGGGAACCAGCTTCTTGCAGCCTGGGTCACCGATCATGTGGGTGATGATTGGATCACGGATCTTGGAAAGATTGCTGATCTCAAGATATATGCCGATGATCCGAAGGCTCAGAAAGAGTTCATGCAGATCAAATACAAGAACAAGCAGCGCCTTGCAAAATATATTTTGGATCACAACGGAATCGAGATCGACCCTCATTCGATATATGATGTTCAGGTCAAACGTCTCCACGAATACAAGAGACAGCTTCTCAATATCCTTCATGTGATGTATCTGTATAATCAGCTCAAGGCTGACCCGAACATGAAGATGAATAAGAGGACATTTATTTTCGGCGCCAAGGCGGCAGCAGGGTACCGCAATGCAAAACTCACGATAAAGCTTATCAACTCTGTGGCAGATGTCATCAACAACGATCCTTCTATAGATGACAGGATAAAAGTCGTGTTCATCGAGGATTACAAGGTCTCAAACGGTGAGATCATTTTCTCGGCGGCTGATGTTTCTGAACAGATATCAACAGCTTCCAAGGAGGCATCAGGAACAGGCAATATGAAGCTGATGCTGAACGGTGCCGTGACAATAGGAACGCTTGACGGAGCCAATGTCGAGATGCTCGAGGAAGTCGGTAAGGACAATATGTTCATCTTCGGACTTACGTCTGAGGAAGTCATAAACTATGAGAACAACGGCGGCTATGATCCGTATGAAATATTCAATTCAGATCAGAATGTGCGCCAGGTACTGATGCAGCTCGTAAATGGCACATATTCTCCTGATGATCCGGAACGTTTCAGACCGCTTTATGATTCTCTTCTCAAGAGCAAGGGAATGGACAGGGCTGACAGGTATTTCATACTTAAGGATTTTGAAGCATATGCGGCAGCACAGCGCGACATAGACGAGGCATATTCGGATCAGAAGCGCTGGGCAAGGATGGCACTTTTGAACACGGCAAGCTCAGGAAAGTTTTCATCTGACCGTACAATAGAGGAATATGTGAGAGATATCTGGCACCTCGATAAGATATATCTCGACAGACCGGAGCCGCGTGAGAAGACAACAAAAAAGGCATCAGCGATCCATTAACTGATTATCAGGAATTATTCAAGGTCAGGATTAATCTGTCGGCGAGGGCAGTTAAGCCTGACCTTGCGCGTAAAACATATGATACATACACATATTGGAGGAAACAGATGGGAGCAGTAGAACTGAAGGAAGGCGGAGCCTTCTATGTGAATAACGGGGAATGGATAAGTGCGGGAGAGGGGTGCGCCGAGAGTCTTGCAGCGGCCGGGATCACCGGAACAGACGCGGCAAAGGAAACGGCGGCCGCTAATACCATGGCGTATGGAATCCTCATGGATCACAATACATCGGACAGCAGGGAAGAGCTGAGGATACGTTTCGATAAACTGACATCGCACGATATAACATATGTCGGAATCATACAGACTGCAAGAGCCTCAGGACTCACAAAATTCCCGATGCCATATGTTTTGACGAACTGCCATAATTCACTGTGCGCAGTAGGCGGCACTATAAACGAAGATGATCACATGTTCGGGCTAACAGCGGCAAAGAAATACGGCGGAGCATATGTCCCGCCTCACCAGGCCGTTATCCATGAATATGCAAGAGAGATGATGGCTGAGTGCGGCTCAATGATCCTCGGCTCAGATTCTCACACGAGATACGGAGCGCTCGGGACACTCGCTATGGGAGAGGGCGGACCGGAACTTGTCAAGCAGCTTCTTCTGCAGACATATGACATAAAGCGCCCACAGGTCATCGCCATATACATGACCGGAACACCGGTGCGCGGAGTAGGACCTCAGGATGTGGCCCTTGCGATAATCGGTGCAGTCTTTAAGAACGGTTTCGTCAAGAATAAGATCATGGAATTCGTGGGTCCCGGGATAGCCGGTCTTTCTGCTGATTTCAGAATAGGCGTCGACGTAATGACTACAGAGACGACCTGCCTTTCATCGATCTGGGAGACAGACGACAATATAAAAAAATGGTATGATATCCACGGCAGAAGTGAGAAATACAGGAAGATGACGCCTGGCAAAGTGGCCTACTATGATGGTGTTGTGGAGGTCGATCTTTCTGCAATAAGGCCAATGATAGCAATGCCTTTCCACCCGTCTCTTGCTTACACCATTGATGACGTGAATGCAAATCTTGCCGATATCCTTCATGAGACAGAAGAAAGGGCAAAGGTGTCGTTCGGCAGTGAGGTGGAATATTCACTCTCTGATAAGATCGTTGATGGAAAGCTGCTTGTAGACCAGGGAATAATCGCGGGATGTGCAGGCGGTGGTTTTGAGAATCTGTGCGCTGCGGCGGAGATCCTTGACGGCGGAAGCATTGGCAGTGGCAGCTTCACACTCAGCTGTTACCCCGCTTCAATGCCGATATACATGGAACTTCTGAGGAACGGCTGCGCGGCAAAACTTATAGATGCCGGCGCTGTTATGAAGACATGCTTCTGCGGGCCATGTTTTGGCGCAGGAGACACACCGGCAAACAATGCATTTTCGATCAGGCATTCCACAAGGAACTTCCCGAGCCGCGAGGGGTCAAAACCTCAGAACGGTCAGGTGGCATCAGTCGCCCTTATGGATGCGCGCTCAATTGCAGCGACAGCTGCCAATAAAGGATTCCTCACACCGGCGACAGATATTGACGTTGATATACCGACTTATGAATATCATTTCGACAAAACAATATATGAGAACAGGGTATTTGACTCTCATGGCGCAGCTGATCCTGAAACAGAGCTGCAGCTCGGACCTAACATCAAAGACTGGCCGGCTATGCAGCCTCTTCCTGAGAACATGATCCTCAAGGTGGTGTCAGAGATACATGATCCTGTCACGACCACAGACGAGCTCATTCCTTCGGGAGAAACATCTTCATACAGATCTAATCCTCTGGGACTTGCAGAGTTCACGCTCTCAAGAAAAGATCCTCTTTATGTGGGACGCGCCAAAGAAGTAAAAAAGGCCGAGGATGCGATAACTGCCGGAAAGTGCGGAGCTGAGGCGGTACCTGAGCTCAAAAACGTCATGCATACGATAAAAGCCTCATATCCAGGTGTCAGCCATGACAATATCGGCATAGGCTCTACTATATTTGCAGTAAAGCCCGGCGATGGTTCAGCGAGAGAGCAGGCAGCATCATGCCAGAAGGTACTGGGTGGCTGGGCTAATATCGCAAATGAATACGCCACAAAGAGATATCGCAGCAACCTCATAAACTGGGGCATGCTTCCTTTTGTAATAAAGCAGGGCGACCTTCCGTTCAGTAATCTGGATTACCTGTTTATACCGGGAATACGCGCTGCTGTTGAGAACAAAACAACGGACATCAAGTGTTTTGCCGTAAAGGACGGGGCGCTGGTGCCGTTCACGGTCACACTCGGTGATCTCACTGATGAAGAGCGCAGGATCATACTTGACGGCTGCCTCATTAATTATAACCGCGTACATTGAAAGACCGGAGCAAAGGCGCTCCGCAATGGTATAGAATATGGAGTTTGAACTGACAATAACACAGGACGTCCTGCGGGTGATGCTGTTCTGCATGGCGATCTGCATAATCGGTCTCCATTTCATGAGACTGCTCCAGAAGCACGACTGGCATTTTACAGCGTACATCAGTTATCTGGACGGAAAGTTCCAGTGGGTACCACTGATATTTGTGTTCGTGCCGGCAGCGTGCTTTCTGCTCGATTACACTATCCTCGGCATATACACCGATATAGTGTATCTGGGAGCAGTGAGCCTTCTGTATCTTCCGAGGAAGAAGTCAGGCATCGGAGAGATCATATGGGACAGGCGGGCAAAACATGTGCTGGTAATCTCATATCTCATAAGTGCCGGTGTAATAGCGCTTGCTTTTGCTGTTCCTTTCGAGTGGGCACGAGTGCTGATACCATCAATAGTACTTGTGATAATGCCGCTTACTGTTCCACTTGCCGC
>JAQWCI010000204.1 GCA_028706005.1 Lachnospiraceae bacterium | reverse complement strand
GAAGAATAAAAACATACTTCTTGTTTTGTGCGGATCCAGTGTCAGCTTTATGATAAATGATGTGATGGGATATAAGAGCCCATTATATGGAAGATGCACTGGAAGTCTGGAAGTGCTCCCTTTTAATTATTACGAGAGTGGCAAGTTCTTTCCGAAATACAATTTCGAAGACAAAATTCTTGCTTACGGGATACTCGGAGGAGTTCCAAGATATCTTAATGCGTTCGGTGATGAACATTCGATTAAGGACAATATTGTCACGAATATTTTACAAAACGGTGTCTTCCTTAATGACGAACCCCAGGCCTTGCTGAGAATGGAATTGAGAGAGCCATCGGTATATAACTCAATTCTGGAAGCTGTTGCAAGTGGGAAGAACAGAGTATCTGAGATTTCGGACAGAATAAAGGAAGATAAAGGGAAGTGCAGCAAATATATACTTGTTTTGCAGACGCTGCGTCTGTTGGAAAAGCATGTCCCATGTGGGGAAAAGAAGGACAGTAAAAAGGGAATTTATGAGATAACGGATAATTATTATAAGTTTTGGTACAGATATGTTTTTGCAAACAGGAGCTATTACAGTATGCTCGGAGATTACAGGGCCAGTGAAGAAATAATGACTGATATAAATGAATATATGGGGCCTGTCTTTGAGGATATATGCAGACAGTATCTTACAATTATGGCAGGTAAAGGCAGACTTCCATTTGTGCCATCTGTCATGGGAAAGTGGTGGGGAAACAATCCTGTTATCAAAGCTCAGGATGATGTTGATATCCTTGCACTCAGTAAAGATAGAACTTCCGCAATTTTCTGCGAATGCAAATTCAGAAACAAGCCGATGCCGATGGAAGAATACGATGACCTTCTTACGGCCGCGTCAGCTTTTGATGTACGGGATAAATACTATTTCTTTTTCAGCAAATCGGGATATACAAAACCTTTCATGGAAAGAGCCAGGAAAGATTCAGCCAGATTGTTGACGATAAAAGATTTGTTTGATTTATCCTGATGCAACGCCTACAGCGTCTTAACGAATGCTGTCACAGCGCGTGATTTTGCACCTTTCTTGCCAATCACAACGATCGGCAGCTGGACATCCGGCGACAGAGGAATAGTTTTGACACCGTTGTGTCTGAATATTTCGAAGCTGCTTAGCGGCAGCAGGCTTATGCAGTTGCCAAGTGAAACTGAACTTAAGATTGATTCCGGCCGGGCGGTCCCGATTATATTGGGGCGGATCCCGGCTTTGTTAAACTCATCAATGCATACGCTGTATACCGATGTGTAGGGATTCATCAAAACAAATCCCTCTCCGGAAATGTCCGAAAGCGACAGGGATTTTCTTCTGCTCAGACTATGGTCTGATGGCAGAACGGCGACAAGCCTGTCTATGCAGATGACGCCTCTTTGAGTTGAGTTTTTATCAAGCATTGATGATCTTGCAATTATCAGATCGTATTTCCCGTTATGAAGACCTGACGTGAGTTTCTCATCTTCGACTTCTTCCTGAATGAGCTGTATGTCAGGATTTTTCTGTATGAAATTCCTGAATATCTCAGCAATACCATATTGCGCCTGAAAAGGAAGGGTACCGATCCTGAGGACATTCTCATCACAGCGGCGCAGAGCATAAAGTCTGTCGAGCGAGCAATGATATTGACTTAGCAGCGACTGTGCTTCTTTGTAAAATAACTCTCCGGCATCAGTGAGCACGGCCTTCCGGTGGCTCCTGTCAAGCAGACTTACGCCTAACTCTTTCTCGAGTTTCTGAAGCTGTTTGGAAAGCGCTGATTGCGTTATGTGAACGCGCTCCGCCGCATCGTAGATATTTTTCTCCTCAGCAACTGCTGTAAAATACTCAAGCTGATCGAATGTCATGGACACCTCATTTCATAAATCTAGTCTGCTTAATCTTGTTGATTGACTGTAATTCGGAATCTGCCATTGAAATCATTCCTTTATGGAATCAATTGTACATCTATTTGAATTGATTGGACAGGGAGATGTGAAGGATACTGATAGCATGAACCAGTATTGGAGGCGAAAATGATCGATCAACATGATACAGGTATAGACAGTCTCAGGAGTGCAATAGTGTTTCTGGAAAAGATTCCGGGACAGATAATCAGGACGGATGTTGAAGTGGATCCCAAAGCTGAGCTTTCTGGTGTTTACAGATATATAGGCGCCGGTGGAACGGTCATGAGACCGACAACTATAGATGGCCCTGCAATGATATTCAACAATGTCAAAGGACATCAGGACGCAAGAGTCGTCATAGGAATGATGGCAAGCCGTGAACGTGTTGCAAGAATGTTCGGTTGCAGCAAAGAAGATTTGGGACATCTTGTAATGGAGTGTGCGACGCATCCGATCCAGCCGATGGTCTCTGAAAATCAGGTGTCGCGGGCTGGTGCGGAAATTGACGGGAATTTTCCTCCCTGCCAGGAAGTGATCCATCTCGCAACAGACCCGGACTTTGATCTTAATGAACTTATTCCTGCCCCGACCAATACGCCGGAAGATGCTGGACCATACATAACACTTGGGATGTGCTACGCTACCCACCCTGACACCGGGCTATCTGATGTGACTATTCACCGCATGTGCATCCAGTCCAGGGATGAACTGTCAATCTTTCTTCAGCCGGGTTCAAGGCACATCGAAGCGATGGCAGAGCGAGCGACAGAACTTGGACAGCCACTTCCGATATCAGTCTCAATAGGCGTAGATCCGGCGATCTCGGTCACATCTTGTTTTGAACCGCCGACAACGCCGCTCGGCTTCAACGAACTTTCGATTGCTGGTGCGCTTCGCGGGAAACCGGTCGAGCTCACGCCTTGTGTAAGCATTCATGAGAATGCAATTGCTAATGCAGAGTATGTTATCGAGGGCGAGATTCTGCCTGGCAGCAATCATGTAATAGAGGATCAGAATTCTCACACAGGATACGCAATGCCGGAATTCCCCGGATACAACGGCCACGCGAGCCACGAGTGCTGGCTGCTTAAGGTAAAGGCTGTCACACACAGAAGAAAGCCCATAATGCAGACATGTATCGGACCGTCAGAGGAGCATGTGAACATGGCGGGAATCCCGACAGAAGCATCGATATTGGGCATGCTTGAAAAGGCACTGCCGGGCAAAGTGGCGAACTGTTACTCACACCGCGCTGGCGGCGGCAAGTACATGGCAATACTTCAGTGCCACAAAACTGTCCATACCGACGAGGGCAAGCAGCGGCAGGCTGCACTGCTCGCATTCTCGGCTTTACCGGAACTGAAGCACGTGATACTTGTTGACGACGACGTGGATATTTTTGATTCCAACGATGTGCTGTGGGCGATGAATACCAGATTTCAGGGAGACAGGGACATCATTACGATTCCGGGCGTTCGTTGCCACCCGCTGGATCCGAGCGCCAGTCCTGAGTACAGCAATTCAATAAGTGATATCGGGATTTCATGCAAAACAATTTTCGACTGCACAGTTCCATTTGAAATGAAGGACAGGTTCAAACGCGCGCAGTTCATGGAGGTGGATCCGGCAAAATGGACAGGAAAATAATTGTCGGTGCCTCAGGCGCCAGTGGTTTTCCGCTT
>JAQWCI010000203.1 GCA_028706005.1 Lachnospiraceae bacterium | reverse complement strand
ATTGTTATCATTATTCGGAATCAGTACGACGCGCGCGCCGCTCTTCCTATGTTTCATGAGATAACAATCAGACTTGATATCCGCCAGATACTCATGCTTGACCAACTAATACTGCGGCAGAGAAAGAAAATCCGTGGCATAATCTGCTGTGCCGGCTGCAGCGCCTGTGCTGCCAGCCTCAATACTTGTGTTTGATATAATAGACATATTTGAATTTTCCTTCTTTGAAATTATTGGTGAAAAACGAATTATATGTTTCATAATTCATTCTCAGACTTTATTGTTGAAATACGAATTACTTCGCAAATCTACAACCATTCGGAATCCGCTTCGCTTCTTCCTCATGATTGTTCAGGTCTCAAATGAATTATATGTTTCATGCAAGCATGAACATATAATTCATTCTCGACCTGTATTTCAACATTATACCGAAATTACGGGAATATGTCAGCAAATGTCAGAATATAAAAAGGCATCCCGGTTCTGTTGATCACAGTAAGGGGGTGCCAATTACCTATTTGTTCATTAATTGTGCAAATCCAGCAAGTCAGTGCGCTCCGCGCACAATTTTCTGCCGGGGCAGTGACTGCCCGGGAGGTCTTCGCCGCCCGGATTGTGCTGATCTAACAAGTCAGTGCGCTCCGCGCACAATTTCCTGCCGGGGCAGTGACTGCCCGGGAGGTCTTCGCCGCCCGGATTGTGCAAATCCAGCAAGTCAGTGCGCTCCGCGCACAACTTCCTGCCGGGGCAGTGACTGCCCGGGAGATTTTCGTCGCCTGGATTGTGCTAATCCAGCAAGTCAGTGCGCTCCGCGCACAATTTCCTGCCGGGGCAGTGACTGCCCGGGAGGTTTTCGCCGCCCGGATTGTGCAAATCCAGCAAGTCAGTGCGCTCCGCGCACAACTTCCTGCCGGGGCAGTGACTGCCCGGGAGATTTTCGTCGCCCGGATTGTGCTGATCTAACAATTCAGTGCGCTTCGCGCACAATTTCCTGCCGGGGCAGTGACTGCCCGGGAGGTCTTCGCCGCCCGGATTGTGCTGATCTAACAAGTCAGTGCGCTCCGCGCACAATTTCCTGCCGGAGCAATGGCTGCCCGGGAGGTCTATGCCTCTTTCAGCAGCTTCTCGGCACTCACAAGTCTCACACATACCGTGAAGAGAGTCGCTGCGATCTTGAGATCCTCAAGCGGCGGATATGTCGGCGCAATGCGGATGTTCGAGTCATTCGGATCTTTGTGATATGGCCATGTCGCACCTGCATCAGTCAATGTGACTCCTGCCTTTCTGGCTTCCTCTACGATCTTCTTCGCACAGCCCTCGAGTGCGTCAAAACTGATGAAGTAGCCTCCGTTAGGTTTTGTCCATTCTCCTATATCAAGTCCTGTGAGGTTTTCAGCAAAAATATCCTCAACTGCCTCAAACTTCGGTCTTATAATTTCAGCGTGTTTCTTCATGTGATCTTCCATGCCGTTTATATCGCCGAAGAAACGCACATGGCGAAGCTGATTCACCTTGTCATGCCCGATAGTCTGATGTTTTAGCTGATTCTTGATATCAACAAGATTGTTCTCTGAAGTGGCAATCGCTGAAATTCCGCTTCCCGGGAAAGTGATCTTTGAAGTTGAAGCAAACTTGTAAACCATATCCGGATGTCCGGCCTTCTTGCACTCATGAAGGATTTCAATTATGTAATCCTGATGATCGTTGTAAAGGTGATGTATGCCGTACGCGTTGTCCCAGAAAATTCTGAAATCCTTTGCCGCCGGCTGTAATCTTGCGAATCTTCTCACTGTCTCGTCTGAATATGTGTATCCCTGAGGATTCGAATACTTTGGCACACACCATATCCCTTTTATTGATTCATCAGTCGAAACAAGTTTCTCCACAGTGTCCATATCAGGGCCTTCCGGTGACATCATTACCGGAATCATTTCTATTCCAAAATACTCAGTGATTCCAAAATGTCTGTCATATCCGGGAACAGGGCAGAGAAATTTGACTTTATCCAGTTTACACCATGGCGTATTACCCATGATTCCATGAGTATAAGCACGCGCAACAGTGTCATACATAACGTTCAATGATGAATTGCCATAAATGATGATATTATCAGGGCTGTTCTCCATCATGTCGCCCATCAGGACTTTTGCTTCATGAATACCATCGAGGACGCCGTAATTACGGCAGTCAGTTCCATCTTCACAACACATATCAGCGTCAGAATTGAGCGTGTCCATCATCGGCATTGAAAGATCAAGTTGCTCGCGGCATGGCTTCCCGCGCGACATATTAAGATTAAGATCCATTGCCTGATACCTCTTGTACTCAGCAAGCAATGCTTTGTATTCCTGTTGCAGCTCTTCTTTTGACATCTCCTTATATGACTTCATTCTGACCTCCATCGGTAAATGAGTGTTTGCTTTCTGGTGAAATGAATATTTGTTTTCTGATTCTTTCTGATGCTTTCTGATGCTATCTGATGCTATCTGATGCTTTCTGATGCTTTCTGATGCTATCTAAACCCGCAAGTTGCTATTAGAATCGTTACTATTGCCGCTTGCTTGTTACCTGTATGTACTTGCTTGTACTTACTTGTTCCTTGCACATTCTTCATATGTACTTGCTTGTACTTAACTTGTTCCTTGCATATTCTTCATATATACTTGCTTGTATGATTGTATACAGTGATACACGTCAAGTCAAGAGTTTTTCTCCTATCATGACTTCATCATATTTCCTTATTACCAGCAGTATGTACCTCTCCGCAAGCCTAGTGCTAAGTTTTCAACTGATTGTGGCTGGGTGGCTGGCACAAGAGCGAGCAAGACAAGAAAACTTAGCACGAAATCATTTTTTCGCCTCCGGTGCTAAGTTTTCACCAGACTGTGGCTGGCACCAGGACGGGCAAGACAAGAAAACTTAGCACGAAATCAATTTCTCGCTTTCGATGCTAAGTTTTCACCGGATTGTGGCTGGCACCAGGACGGGCAAGACAAGAAAACTTAGCACGAAATCAATTTCTCGCCTCTAGTGCTAAGTTTTCACCGGATTGTGGCCGACGTCAGGGCGGTCACGACAAGAAAACTTAGCATGAAATCAATTTCTCGCCTCTAGTGCTAAGTTTTCACCGGATTGTGGCCGACGTCAGGGCGGTCACGACAAGAAAACTTAGCATGAAAGCAAGTTTAATAGCTCTGTGCTAAGATTTACGCGAAATCTGGCTCCGTCCGGGAGGTGTCGGCAGCGGAAACTTAGCACGAAATCAATTTCTCGCCTTCGATGCTAAGTTTTCACCGTAATGTGGCAGACGCCAGGGCGGGCAAGACAAGAAAACTTAGTACGAAATCAATTTTTCGCCTCCAGTGCTAAGTTTTCACCGGATTGTGGCCGACGTCAGGGCGGTCACGACAAGAAAACTTAGCATGAAAGCAAGTTTAAGAGCTCTGTGCTAAGATTTACGCGAAATCTGGCTCCGTCCGGGAGGTGTCGGCAGCGGAAACTTAGCACGAAATCATTTTTTCGTCTCCGGTGCTAAGTTTTCACCGGGTTGTAGCCGACGCCAGGGCGGGCACGACAAGAAAACTTAGTACGAAATCAATTTTTCGTCTCC
>JAQWCI010000202.1 GCA_028706005.1 Lachnospiraceae bacterium | reverse complement strand
TTCTCATTATCAAGTCCATAAGCAAGTGCTGCAGCAGTGGGCTCGTTTATTATACGCTTTACATCGAGTCCTGCAATACGGCCTGCATCCTTTGTTGCCTGACGCTGAGCATCGTTAAAATATGCGGGTACTGTAATAACTGCTTCTGTTACTTTCTCGCCGAGATATGCTTCTGCATCAGCTTTGAGCTTCTGAAGGATCATTGCTGATATCTGCTGCGGTGAATACTTCTTGCCTTCGATAACAGGGCCGTCATCCGTGCCCATTTTTCTCTTTATTGAAGCTACTGTATTGTCAGCGTTAGTTACTGCCTGACGTTTTGCGGGCTCACCTACAAGTCTCTCGCCATTCTTTGTGAAAGCTACGACTGACGGTGTTGTCCTTGCGCCTTCTGCGTTGGGAATAACTGTGGCCTTGCCACCTTCCATAACTGCTACGCAACTGTTTGTTGTACCTAAGTCAATACCGATGATTTTACTCATAATCTATCCTCTTTCTGTGCGCTATCCAGCGCACTTACCTGTGAATTCATGTCAAAACAACTGTGAAACCTTACTTTACTACTCCCACCATGCTGTGTCTTAAGACACTGTCATGGTACATATATCCTTTCTGAAGTTCCTGTGCCACAGTGCCTGTCTCATATTCTTCTGAATCGACCTGCATCACTGCGTTGTGGAATTCAGGATCGAACTCTTTGCCTATGCATTCTATCGGCTTTACACCCAGTCCTTCGAGCAAAACATTCATCTGCTGGTATATCTTCTGCATGCCCGTTGTGAAGGCGTCGTCCTTGTCCTCTTCTTCTATTGTGGCAAGACCTCTTTCGAAGTTGTCCACCACCGGGAGCATCTTTTCTATGACATTTTTCTCTCCCATCGAGAACATCTGCTCTTTTTCTTTATCGGTGCGTTTTCGGAAATTATCGAACTCAGCCATCTGGCGTTTCAGCTGATCTGTCAGAGCTGCATTCTTATCCTTGAGTTCTGTGATCTCTTTCTTATCTTTTCGCCATGAAAAACCGCTTTTTTCTTCCTTTGCGCCATCCTTGCCTCCGGCTGAGCCTTCACCCTTTTCGGAAGTCTCATCCTTCTCAGGTTCCTTATCATTATCAGAAGTTTTGTCCTCTGATATTACCGGCTCTTCAGTTTTGACGGCTTCCTCAGCTTTATCTTTGATATCGCATTCAGCTTTTTCTGCTTCCGCTGCCTGGTCTTCTTCTACCTTGTTTTGCCCGGTGTCTTCGGGTTCCTTCTTAAGATTTTCTTCCATGTCTTATCCTTTCACTGTTTATAATAGTCATCCAGTTGAGTCATTATCTGTTTCATGACATCAACGACCTTGTCGTAGTCCATTCGCTTGGGTCCGATGATACCTATCGTACCTTTCATTCCTTCGCTTAGTTCATATGTTGCAGTGACTACGCTGCAATCTTCCATCCCCTGTCCGCGTGCCGGAACCTCTCCGCCGATGTAGACCTGTATTCCTTCGGTGTCCGGATCAGCAAGTGTTTCTCTGACAATGTTGCCAAGGACCTGTTTCTCTTCGAAATCTCCGATTATCCTGCTCGCTTTGGACTGATCCGCAAGCTCCGGATATCTGAATATATTGTCTGCGCCGCTCGTATATATCTCGGGACGATCATCAGCTTCTATGGCTTTCGCCGCCGCATCGATCACATTTGCGATTAACTGACTGTGCACGCCGGCCTGTTGCTTGATCGCCGCTATCAATCCGATGTTTATCTGTTCTATCGCGAGTCCGGCAAGGTTCCCGTTAAGAAGCATGTTCAGCTTCAGCAGTTCCTGGGCATCGATTTCTTCATCCACAGGTATCATAGTGTTGCGGATAAGGTTTCCCTCAATGACTATTACCGCGAGCACGTGCTGTGCATCGACCTGCGACAGCTGGATGAACTTGATCTTGTTGCGGCTTATCACAGGGCTTGAGATCATCGACGCGTAATTTGTATTCGTCGCGAGGAGCTTTACGACCTGCTTGAGAAGATTCTCAAGTCTGTCCTCCCTCGCGAGCAGAACTTCCTCGCGCTCCTGCTGGCTCTTCTCTTTCTCCCTCAGCATCTCATCTACATATAGACGATAGCCCACATCCGAAGGGATCCTGCCTGCCGACGTATGCGGCTGGATTATAAGTCCCAGTTCCTCGAGATCCGACATCTCATTGCGGATCGTTGCGGCACTCAGATTAAGGTCGGCATATTTCGATATTGTCCTGCTTCCTACCGGTTCTCCCGTAGCCAGGTACGTACGGATGATGGCTTGCAGGATTCTCATTTTTCTTTCCGGCAATTCCATTCCCTGTCCCTGCTTTCTTATCAGGCTATTAGCACTCGCCTTGTTCGAGTGCTAACACCTTACAAGTGACAATATAGCCCCCCTTATAATTGATGTCAACAGAATAATTCTAAAAAATGCATAAAGAAAACCCGCAGCACGATTTTGCCACGGGTTATTAGAGTCGTTGAATTTATGTATTCAGAATAAGAATATTACAGATCGATCGATCCAGCCTCGCCATCGATAACAAAGAAGACTTTGTTCTCTTCAGGTTTGATGTAAAGCTCTACCTTTGTAGCATTCTTCTTGCCGCTTGCTGCTACTGCGCCGGCCTTAATGTCCTCAAGATTGACATCCTTGCCTGCGTACTGAACGTGGATCTCTGTCTTAGCTGTAGCTTTCTTAATAGCAGTCTCTGCTTTCTTTACTACTGTCTTGTTTGCTTTCTCAGCTGCTTTCTTTACTGTCTTAATATTCTTTTCCACTTTTTTCTCTACCTTCTTTTCTGCTTTGGCGACAGTCTTCTTAACTTCGGCTGCCTTCTTCTCAACTTTTTCCTTCTCTGCCTTGACCTGAGCTGTCAGGGTTTCCTTTGCAGGAGCTTCCTCTTTAGCCGCTACAGGTTTTACGGGAGCTGCTTCCTTAACTTCTGCCGGTTTTGCCGGAGCGGGAGCTGCTGCCTTGACTGCTTCCGGTTTTGCCGGAGCCGCTTCCTTATTAAGGACGGCCTGTTTTACAGTCGCTTTGGGTTTCTCTGCGGTCTTCTTCTCTGCCATGGTGAATGAATCTCCTTTCACAGATGAATCCGTTTACATTACCTGAAGCCTTGTTTTGCAAGGTTTTTTATGATTTTACGAATTGAGACTAGCACACGTCATTCCTGTTGTCAACATTTTAAAGTTTTTTTATACAGTGTAAAGAACGACATTACGTAGTTTATTGTCATTTTATGTTGATAAACACGGTTAATAATGCATTTTATTACATTTTTTATGCATTTTATTCTATCTGCGCAAAACACCGAAGAACAGGATTACGACGATTCCAAGTGCGATCCTGTACCATCCAAAGGGCTTGAAATCATGCTTTTTGATATAACCCATGAACAGGCGGACCACAATAAGTGAAACAATAAATGCCACTATCATACCTGTCGCAAGGATAATTATCTCTTCACTGGTAAATGACGCCCCGTACTTAAGGAGCTTTACAAGACTCGAGCAGCCATGACGGGGATTGCAAGTATAAATGTAAAATCAGCACTTGCTGTCCTCGAAATGCCCAGCATCAATCCGCCGATTATTGTAGCTCCG
>JAQWCI010000201.1 GCA_028706005.1 Lachnospiraceae bacterium | reverse complement strand
CCCGCTCCTGCGCTCTATGGAAGCACTCAACACGCAGTCTCTGCGGCTGATCCGCCTTTTCGGAGACCAGACATCCAAGAAGGTCACGCCCAGTGTCGGCGCCGAGCAGGAGTATTTCCTTGTTGACAGAGACAAATATCAGAAGCGCCCTGACCTGATTTTCACGGGCCGTACGCTTTTCGGAGCTCCGGCGCCCAAGGGGCAGGAGATGGAGGATCATTACTTCGGCGTTATCCGCGAGGGCGTCGGCGCTTACATGAAAGACCTCAACGAAGAACTCTGGGAACTCGGCGTTCCGGCGAGAACACAGCACAATGAGGTCGCTCCCTGCCAGCATGAGCTTGCTCCGATCTACGAAAATGCTAATGTGGCGACGGATCACAACCAGATCATCATGGAAGCCATGAAGCGCGTCGCAATTCATCATGATATGCGCTGCCTGCTTCATGAGAAGCCATTTGCCTGCGTCAATGGTTCAGGCAAGCACAATAACTGGTCGCTGACGACGGACACCGGCATCAATCTCCTTGAACCAGGGGACACGCCCGAGGATAATGTCCAGTTCCTGCTTGTCCTCTCCTGCATTCTGAAGGCTGTCGACGTTCACGCCGATCTCCTTCGCCAGAGTGCGTCCGATGTCGGAAATGACTTCCGTCTCGGCGAGAATGAAGCACCGCCTGCAATTGTCTCAGTCTTCCTCGGCGAACAGCTCGAGGACGTCGTGAAACAGCTCATAGAGACAGGGAATGCGTCAAAACATATTCAGGGCGGAGTCCTGAGGACCGGTGTTTCGACACTTCCGGATCTCAAGAAGGACGCGACTGACAGGAACAGAACATCACCGTTTGCTTTCACGGGTAATAAATTCGAGTTCAGAATGGTCGGCTCGGCGGATTCAATCGCGTCGGCAAATACTGTACTCAATACTATAGTTGCGGAAGCATTCAGCGAAGCTTCAGGCATCCTTGAGAAGGCAGATGATTTCGGCGGAACTGTCCACGATCTCATCAAGAAGAATCTGACCGAACACCGCAGAATAATCTTCAGCGGAAACGGATATTCAGACACATGGATCAAGGAAGCCGCACGCCGCGGACTGCCTAATATCAAGTCGACGATCGAGGCAGCTTCAGCGCTTACGACTGACAGCGCAGTGTCGCTTTTCGCTTGTTTTGGCATATTTACAAAAGCAGAGCTTGCAAGCCGCGAGGAAATCACATATGAAACATACGCCAAAACAATCAATATCGAGGCTTTGACGATGATCGATATGGCGGGCAGACAGATACTTCCGGCATGCATGCACTATTCGGGGAGACTCGCGACGACAATAAATGCCATGGCGACTGCAGGTGTTTCGACGGCGGCAGAGTCAGGACGGCTCAACGAGGTCGCGACTCTCATTAATGAAGCCGACAACGCGCTCACGAATCTGCGCGCACTTGACGAGCAGGCAAGCCATGTGGAAGACGTGAAGAAACAGGCATTCTTCTACAAGGATTCAGTGAAACCGGCCATGGGAGCACTCAGGAAACCATGCGACCAGCTCGAACTCCTGGTAGACAAGGCGATGTGGCCGTTCCCGACATACGAGGACATACTCTTCAACGCCTGATAAAAATTCGTGTTCATTCAGACGCATCTCGTGAAAGGTCTGTTGATAATGAAGTCAGAAATGATAGATTTAGAGACAGCAGAAAACGCTGGAGCGTTTCTCCACGGGAGGAAAAATGAAGAGAATGAGAAGAATTTTATCGACACTGATGGCAGTACTGATTATTGTGGGTGTCAGCGCGGCACCGGTACTTGCGGCAGAAAACGCCACTACATTTAACTATAAGGCATACGCTGATACTTACGCGGATCTCAAGGCGGCATATGGCTATGATGCAACTGCTTTGTATAACCATTATGTAAAATATGGCAAAGCAGAAGGCAGAGTCGCGACATTCAATGACGCGGGCACAGCAACCACTGCGGCAGCAGCCACAACTCAGGTGGGTACAGAGACGATGGATCCTGAACCGCCGCAGGATATAAGGAAACAGGCGGATTGGTTCGGAAAACTCACACCGCCGGAGACTATGACAAATGCCAGGCTCGTAGCTGAGGATAACAGGTTGAACGCATGGATGAGAGCGAACTATTACAGCGATTCAACACAGATAAGAGAAGAAAACCTTTATATTGAATTAGGCGGGCGGGCAAATGCTCTGTATGAACTGGCAGAGTACCAGGAAGAATTTGACGATGACTATAACAATATTGCTCATGACATGGCAGCGGATATAATGAGTTCGGGTTTCTACAAGAGGGCGGTTATGAGTGACACAGCTCCGCTTAGTTTGTATATGGGTTAATCTCCAGACAGGGAATCAGTTATTTATGACAAGTACCAGGCAAAACAATAATCTTACAACGGGACCCGTCTTCAGCACTTTGATGAAGTTCGTGGTCCCGTTCTTCATATCCAGTTTTCTCCAGACTTTCTATGGTATGGCGGATCTGATGATACTGGGTCTTTATAATGGAGCGGCTTCCACGACTGCGGTGTCGACAGGGAGTCAGATCACGCATATGCTGACAGTCATTATAATCGGTGCCGCGATGGGCTCAACGGTACTTATCGGGCGCGAGGCCGGTGCGGGGAATGACAAGGGAACAGTCAAAACTATCGGCAATACTGTCACGTTTTTTCTTCTGTTGTCAGTAGCACTGACCGCCGTGATGCTGCTTCTTTCGAGCCCGATAATTTCTCTGATGCAGGTCCCGGATGAGGCAGTCAGCGAATGCAGACGTTACCTCATCATTTGTTTTGCCGGAATACCGTTCATTACGATCTATAACATAATCAGCAGCATATTCCGCGGACTTGGGGACTCAAGAACACCGACGATTTTTGTCGCCATAGCATGCGGAGCCAACATAGTTCTCGATTTTGTTTTCATGGGGGTATTTGGAATGGGAGCCGCCGGTGCGGCGCTCGGGACTGTGCTCGCGCAGGCACTCAGTTGTGTGATTGCGGTTGCTGCGATTATCAGAATGAAAGAAGGAAGCATGAAAACGGCATTCGGTCTCAGGGCGGATGACCTGAGACCCGATAGCGGAACAGTAAGAAAAATCCTGGAGGTCGGCATTCCTGTCGCACTCCAGGATGGATTAATACAAGTATCATTCCTTGTGATAACAATGATTGCCAACAGCAGGGGTGTTACTTTCGCTGCGGCTGTCGGTGTAGTGGAGAAGATCATCAGCTTTATGTTCCTGGTGCCGTCGGCTATGTTGTCGGCGCTTTCCGCAATGACAGCGCAGAATATCGGAGCCGGAAGGGAGGAGCGCGCCAGGAATGCTTTGTTTGACGGTATGGGTGTCGCAGTTGCTTTCGGTGTTATTGCCTGTGCACTGTGCCACCTGTTCGCCCCGTGGATGATAGGCCTGTTCACTGGGGATGCGGCGGTCATCAATGCCGGGAAGTTCTACCTTTACAGCTATTCATTCGACATCATAATTGCGGCGGTTCATTTCTGCTTCAGCGGCTACTTCTGTGGGTGCGGCAGATCCGGGATTTCCTTTATTCACAATCTGTTGTCGATCCTTCTCATAAGGATTCCCGGAGCCTGGATTGCATCGATCAAATGGCCAGAC
>JAQWCI010000042.1 GCA_028706005.1 Lachnospiraceae bacterium | reverse complement strand
CGAGAATAATCACTGCGCGTATAAGCAGAAAGCAACTGGGCAACGGAAAGGACAAAAAGTAAGATAGCCAGAAACCTGCATACGCTGATTTTCTGGCACAGGCCTTCGCATACTACGCTCAGACATGGAGGAAAATAATATCATATGAATAATACAGAAAAGGAAATTCAGAACAAGCCTTCCAAAACTCTTATAAATGTTGACAAGCTCAACCTTTATTATGGTGCGTTCCAGGCTCTGACCAACATTTCAATGGACATTTACGCCAACAGGATCACCGCCCTCATCGGTCCCTCAGGTTGCGGCAAATCAACATTTCTGCGCACCCTCAACCGCATGAACGATCTTGAAGATAATACAAAGATCACGGGCGAAGTAAAGCTCGAAAGCACTGATATCTATCACGGCATGGATGCGATCTCGCTCCGTAAGCGCGTCGGCATGGTCTTCCAGCAGCCCAATCCATTTCCAAAGAGCGTATACGAGAATGTGGCTTACGGGCCGCGCATAAACGGAATACGCAACAAGGCAAAACTCGATGAAATAGTCGAGAAGAGTCTCCGTCAGGCGGCTATCTGGGATGAGCTCAAGGACAGACTTCACAAGAGCGCTCTCGGCCTCTCCGGAGGACAGCAGCAGCGCCTTTGTATAGCGCGCACTCTCGCTGTCGAACCTCAGGTCATTCTCATGGATGAACCGACATCCGCCCTGGATCCCATCTCGACCAGCAGAATTGAGGATCTTGCGCTCGAACTAAAGAAAGACTTTACCATCGTGATCGTCACACACAACATGCAGCAGGCAAGCCGTATCTCTGACAACACCGCCTTCTTCCTGCTGGGAAAACTTGTTGAGTACAACGTCACCGAAACTCTTTTCTCTGTTCCGCAGGACAAGCGGACTGAAGACTACATAACAGGAAGATTTGGTTAAGCAATACCAAACAAGCGAAAAGCTGCCTGTTTGGTATGGCAGGTTCACAATGCGAACCTGCGCGGCTGTGTATGTAAAAATCGTTTAAATTTTGGAGGTAAGCAATGACACGAAACAGATTTGATTTAGAGCTTTCTCTATTGAGCCGTCAGCTCACGACAATGGGCAACTTGTGTGAAACCGCAATAAACACGGCAACTAAAGCTCTTCTTAATGGAAACATCAATCAGGCCAGGGAGGTCATCGAGGCTGATGCTGAGATAGACCAGTGTGAGAAGGACATTGAGAGACTCTGCCTCAAGCTTCTCCTGCAGCAGCAGCCTGTGGCCAGGGATTTAAGGCAGATCTCCGCCGCCCTCAAAATGATTACTGATATGGAGCGCATAGGGGATCAGGCATCAGACATAGCGGAGATAATTATTTCGGCGAATATAACAGAAGCCAGCAATTTTGCGCTCATCGGACAGATGAGCCAGGAAGCCGCCAGGATGGTGACAGACAGCGTTTCATCTTACGTGTCCAAGAACCTGGAACTTGCGGGGCGAGTCGAGGCAAACGACGATATCGTCGACAGGATGTTCAGCTCAGTCAGAAAAGAACTTACCGATTCGATCGTAAAAAAGAACGGTGTGAATGCCGAGCATGAAGTCGATCTCATCATGGTCTCCAAATACCTCGAGAGGATCGCCGATCACGCCACGAACATTGCTGAATGGGTGGCATATTCCATCACTGGAGTACATGAGGGCGCTGTTGACACAAAGAAGATATGATAAGCCCGGCAAAAACTATTTGAATTTACTAATAGTTTTTGCCGGGTCTTACCTCAATGGGATACATATGATTTTGGAAAAGCGCAATGTCAGAATCATCATGATCTCTGATAATACGCAATGTCAGTTTCGCTATCAACTCTGATAATACGCAATGTCATTGTCGTCTCATCACCAACGCACATTTTATAAGGAATGCCACAGATATTACGGTCATTACGATTACAAAGATGAAAGATGTTATTCCCTGTTCTGTAAATATGCTGCCTCCAAGTCCTTTTATTACGACTGCGGACAACACAGCCACGGCAAAACCAATTATTCCGCAGCGTGTGGTATCTGCAACTATTTCATCTATATCAGCTTTTCTTCTTGTTCTGTATTCTTTCATTGTCATCATATTTCCTCCATTCCGGAGTTCTGCCTGCTCCGTCTGTCTTCGTCTTCTCATGCTTTTCACCTGTTTTCATTTTCACTTTATCCACTGTCACGAGTGCCATCTACCACAAAACCGTTAATTTCCGGTTAAGCATGGCAGTCCGTGACTTTACATGGATTTAACATATTCTTTACACAGTGCTGGTATCGACGATTATTCGGGGCTATATAAAATGTAAAGGAAACGTAAAGTAGAAAAGAGACGAATCAAAGAACGTATTCGCGGTTAATCAGCACGGACGGGCAATGTGACAGGACCTGTTGCATGAGCTGCTCCGTCAGGGAGGTATTATGAAAGAGAACCTTACGGTATTATTCGGTCTGCTTGGCGGTCTTGCGCTGTTCCTGTATGGAATGAACAGCATGAGCGAAGCACTTCAGAAAGCCGCCGGAGAAAAGATGAAAAAGATACTCGGATTCCTGACAAAGAATCCGATAATGGGCGCGCTCGCAGGCGCTCTTGTGACTGCGATACTGCAATCCAGCTCAGCAACGACGGTCATGGTAATAGGTTTTGTCAGTGCCGGCCTCATGGGTCTGCCGCAGGCAATATCAGTCATATTCGGTGCCAATATCGGCACCACAATGACAGCACAGCTTATAGCATTCAAGATTTCAGACTATATTTTTCCTATTATATTCATCGGCTTCATCATCAATTTCCTTTCCAAAAAAGAAAAGATCAAGAGCCTTGGCATGGTCGTTTTCTCTTTCGGACTGCTGTTCGAAGGGATTGAAATAATGAGCTCAGTTATGAAGCCTCTCGCTTCAAGTCCGATCTTCACAGATCTTATGGCAAAAGTCTCAGACATTCCGGTACTTGGCATCCTCCTGGGTCTTACAATGACGCTAGTTGTCCAGTCAAGCTCAGCGACCATCGCCGTCCTCCAGAGTTTTGCCTCGCAGGCCCTGCCTGATGGCGTGACCAGCATCATCGGCCTTACCGGGGCTATCCCGATACTCCTCGGCGATAACATAGGAACCACGATCACTGCACTGCTCGCATCGATCGGACAGAGCCGCAACGCAAAACGCACAGCGGTTGCACACAGCGTTTTCAACATATCCGGATCCATAGTATTTGCGTTCTTTATAAGCCAGTTCGCGACATTTATAAGATTCATATCGCCCAGGGGTGCTGAAGTCGATGTGATCTCACGTCAGATAGCGAATGCCCACACCTTCTTCAATGTTACATGTACCCTCGTGTGGCTCCCTCTGATCCCCATAATGGTGAAGATCGTCAAATTCATTATTCCTGAGGCAAAACCTTCGGCTGTCTCTGCACATGCCATAAGAACAACATTTCTCGACAATCGCATGCTGAACCAGCCCACAGCCGCACTGTTCCTTGTTTCAGAGGAGATCGAGCATCTTTCCGGGAGCATAATTCTCCTCATTGAGAAGATGAGTTTTGCCCTCACCGGGAAAGCGGCCCTTCCTGCTAAAAAGATCACGGACGGTAAAAAGGCATCACGGCTTTCGATTAAGGCGGCCGCAAAAGCACAGAATAAATCACAATCAACGGACGGGTTCTCTGAAACTTCAACTTCTTTTGACCAATTATATTCAGAGTGCAAATTCATACAGACGAGTATAATAAATTACATATCGGAAATGTTTTCCAGCGGTTCTCTGTCGCAGGAACAATCAGAGGAAGCCTCCGGGCTCCTGGCTGTCATCAATGACATGGACAGACTTACTGACAGGTGCCATGACATAGTAAGCTCCGCGGCTTCAGTAGCACAGAACGGCAAAACATTTTCATCCGATGCTCAGGATGAACTAAATGAATGCATGCAGGCCGCCGAGAAGATGTTCCGTTATTCTTTCTCCATGCTGCATAATAATTCCATCGGAGATCCGTCCAAGATCGCGAAGGCAAGAAAGAAGATGCGCCGCTCTGTGCGTCAGTTCAGCAAGGCTCATCTCGCCAGAGTCAGAGCCGGCAAATGCTCTGAGAGCATGACAAAGATATATTCCGAAATGCTATATAACCTCGATCGTATCGGGGATAACTGCGTCGGCATTTTTGAAGAAGCACTCGATAATGTAAAACTCATAGATAAGGAGAGCATGGGGATATCATGATAAGCTATGTTGAAGATGATGATAATATAAGGGATCTCGTTATATACACACTTAACAGTACCGGTCTTCCGGCCAGAGGCTACGACAGCGGCAAAAGCTTCAGGGAATCTCTGAAAACTGAAAAGCCCGACCTCATTCTCCTTGATATCATGCTGTCCGGTGAGGATGGAATAGCGCTCCTTAAGAGCCTGCGCGCTGATCCCGAAACAGCCGGCATACCCATTATCATGGCGACCGCCAGGGGCTCCGAATATGATAAGGTCCGCGCCCTAGATCTCGGCGCCGATGATTATATAACAAAGCCATACGCTATGATGGAACTTGTTTCGCGCGTAAAGGCCGTACTCAGAAGATCCGGCAAAACTGCTGCGTCCGGCACTTCCATGAATGATGGCTCACCCTCATCCGGCACCGGTCACAGTGCGACCCCGGATGAACTCCTCCACTATGGTCCGATCTTCATGAACACAAAGAAGCATGAAGTCACCGTTAACAATGAGGAAATAGAACTCACTTTGAAAGAGTATGAATTCCTTAAGAAGCTTCTTCTCAACCCTGAAAATGTCCTCTCAAGAGATCAGATCCTCGAAGACATCTGGGGCTACGAATTTGACGGCGAAACAAGAACTGTCGATGTTCATGTAAGGTCGCTGCGGCAGAAGCTCGGCGATGCCGGAAGTCTTATTGAGACAGTAAGAGGCGTCGGTTACAGAATACGAGGATAATAAGGAGTCTTAATGAGAAAAAAAATCCAGAAGAGCATGATTCTGGTCATCACGACCACCCTGATCATCGCATATGCGATAACTATATTTTTTGTATATGGCAGGATCCGCGACCTTGCGTCAGGTAACGTCGAAAATGTCGCCAGATATATTGCCGCCTCACTCAACACATATGGAAGCGATACAGTTTCATGGCTTGACGGCGTGGAGTCCGACATCCGTCTCACGCTCATTGATAAAAACGGCAATGTGACATATGACACTGTTCAGGACGAATTTACTTTTGCGAACCACAGCAACAGACCCGAAGTAAAAGAAGCTCTGTCAGATGGAACAGGCGAAGATATACGCCGCAGTGACACGCTGGGCAGTGACATGTTTTACTATGCTGTAAAGCTCAATGACGGCAATATAATCCGTGTCTCTGAGACTGTCAGATCACTTTCATTTACCGCGCTCGAACTTCTCCCGATGATGCTCATCATAATGGCCGGCATGATACTCATAGCATGGCTCATCTCCAAGAAACAGGCCGAGGAGCTCGTCCGCCCCATAAATGAGCTCAAACTCGATGACCCTCTTCGCAACGACACGTATGAAGAACTCCATCCTCTTCTTGTGCGCATAGATGAACAGAATAAGGCCAAAGATGCCATTGCTGACATGCGCAAAGAATTCTCAGCCAATGTTTCACACGAGCTCAAAACTCCACTCACTTCAATCTCAGGCTACGCAGAAATCATGAAGGACGGTCTTGTCAAGCCAGAGGACATTCAGACTTTCAGTGGTCGTATATATAAAGAATCGCAACGCCTCGTGACGCTTATAGATGACATAATGCAGCTGTCAAAACTTGATGAGGGCGCAGTGACAGGCAAAGCGGAGCAGCTCGAGCTCTTCTCTCTTTCAAAGGATGTCGTGGAAAGTCTCGACTGTCTTGCGGCCAAAGATGACGTAAAGCTCGAAATAAGCGGTGAACCATGCACAATAACGGGTGTTCGCCAGCTCGTTCAGGAAATGATCTACAACATCACTGAAAATGCGATCAAATACAACAGAAAGGGTGGCCGTGTCTCTGTCTGGGTCGGCTCCACTCTTTCAGGCAGCAAAGTTGTTGTAACAGATACAGGAATAGGTATTCCGGAGGATCAGCTCGAACGGATCTTCGAGAGATTCTACCGTGTGGATAAGAGCCATTCCCGTGAGACAGGCGGCACAGGTCTCGGTCTTTCAATCGTCAAACACAGCGCTATGCTCTGCAATGCCAAAATAAACGTAAAAAGCAAGCTCGGAAACGGCACACAGATGGAGATCGAATTCCCGGAAAGCAATGTCGCCGGGGCTGCTCTCACAGAATAAGGCTGGTCCTGTCGGTCTTTACAATTCCGAAGCCAGGTTATAAGATTATTTTCATCCCAACACGCAGTGAAACTGCAGATCCGCCTTTTGGATGTTCCCGCATCCATAGAGCGGCACAAGGGCTGTCACCGGTCGTGGCAAGACCCTCACCCGGGAAAAGGAGAAATACAATTTATGGAACAGGAAGAGTTTTTACAGGTTTATCGCCATTCGCTATCTCACATTCTTGCGAAGGCAGTCATTGAAATCTACGGCAAGGACGTTCAGTACGCAATTGGCCCGCAGATCGAGGACGGTTTCTACTACGATTTTGTTTTGCCTGAAGGCAAGAGCATTCAGGAGTCAGATCTCAAGGGCATTGAGAACAAGATGCATGAGATCCTGAAGAGAAAAGAAAACTGGACAAGGAAAGAAGTTTCAAAGCAGGAAGCTCTCGACATCTTCAAGGATCAGAAGTTCAAGACAGAGCTTATCGAGGATCTTCCGGCAGACGAGAAAATTTCCATTTATTATACAGGCGACGATTATGTTGACCTCTGCAGAGGGCCTCACGTGGAGAACTCTCAGGAACTGATGAGCTCGGCTTTCGAACTCCGCAGCGTTTCAGGTTCTTATTGGAGAGGTGACGAACACAAGGACAGCATGACAAGAGTCTATGCATATGCTTTCCCTGACAAAGCACAGCTCAAGGCACACAAGGATCTTATCCGCGAAGCCAAAGAGCGCGACCACAAGGTCATCGGCAAACAACTCGAGCTCTTCCACTTCGAGCCTTCAGCTCCGGGTATGGCTTACTGGCTTCCGAGGGGCTGGAAGATGTATAACGCGCTTCTTGATTTCTGGAGAAATATACACGATGAGCACGGCTATCAGGAAGTTTCAGGACCTGTGCTTTCCAAGAAGGAGCTTTGGGTAACTTCGGGTCACTGGGCACACTATCAGGATGGCATGTTCATTCTGCCGGCTGAAGATGATGCTGATGTAATGGCGCTGAAGCCCATGAACTGCCCCAATGCAATAAAGGTATATCAGACAAAATCGAGATCATACAAAGATCTGCCGCTCCGCTACAATCAGGTCGATGTTATCCACAGAAAAGAGAAATCCGGCGAGCTCAACGGACTCTTCAGAGTTCAGGAATTCCGTCAGGATGATGCTCACACTCTCGTAACCGAGGATCAGATCGCACCTGAGATTGCTGATATCATGAAGATCGCGGATGAAATCTACAGCACATTCGGGCTCACATACGGCGCTGAGCTTTCAACGAGACCTGCTGACTTCATGGGCGATATAAACTCATGGAACAAGGCAGAGGAAGACCTCAAGAAGATCCTCGTTAATCAGTACGGCGAAGGCGGTTTTGAAGTAAATGAGGGAGACGGCGCATTCTATGGTCCCAAGATCGACCTCAAGATGAAGGACGCACTCGGAAGAGAATGGCAGATGGGCACTATTCAGCTCGACTTCCAGCTTCCTCTCAACTTTGATATGAAGTACACAGCGGCTGATGGCACACAGAAGCAGCCTGTCATGATTCACAGGGCTATCTTCGGTTCCTTCGAACGTTTCATCGGTATCATCACAGAGAACTTCAAGGGAGAATTCCCGTTCTGGATGAGCCCTTATCAGATCGGTATCGTGCCGATAAGAGCTGAGCACAACGAATATGCAAAACATGTGGCTGACCTTTGCCGCAAGAATGGTCTCCGTGTCGAAGCCAATTACGACGATGACAACATGAAGACAAAAATCAAGGCATTCAAGAACTACAAGGATCCTTACATCCTTGTCCTTGGTGACAAAGAAGCCGAGGAACACACAGTCTCCATCAATATCAGAGGCAACAAGCAGCTGAACGGTGTTCCGCTCGACAAATTCCTGGATATGTGTGATCAGATGAATGAGGAGCACAGCCTGGAAATACTCGACACGGTCGACTGAGTTATGTTATAGAAATATACTGCCGATATGAAAAATGTGGGATTTCTGCCTGTACAGGCAGAAATCCCACATTTTTGATGTCAGGTGAAAACGGCTTTCCGTAGCAAGACTTACGCTGGCTTCGGTCTCAAATGCCCCTGAGTTTTACACCCGGTATGTCACCTCTCACGATGTCAGCCGCATGTTCCATCTCGTCTTTGGAAAAGCCCTTCATCGACCTGTCCATCACAAGATCACTGTCTTCGTAGTGCTGCAGGTAATACCGCTTTGCTCCGCGGAGCCAGGCACCAATACTTCTCATGTCTTCATCTGTCTGAAGCCCTCTGACCATCGTTGTGCGGAACTCATATGTAATACTGCTGTTCATCAACAGTGTAACTGACTTTCCGATTCTTTCAGTGTCCACGTTTATAATGCCGCAGGCCCGCGCATAACTATCTCTTGATGACTTGATGTCCATCGCGACCATATCGAGGAGTTTTTCATCAATTAATTCTTCCAGGACATCAGGCATATAACCGTTTGTGTCAAGCTTTACTTTATAGCCGAGCTCTTTGATCCTGACGATCGTGTCCCTGAGGTCAGGCCGAAGCGTAGGCTCGCCGCCGGTAATGCAGACACCTGTAAGAAGACCTTTGCGTTTTACAAGAAAGGCTTCTATAGTCTCCCACGGAATCACCGGTTCACTGTCAGGATCAATGACAAGGGAGCTGTTCTGACAAAACGGGCAGCGAAAGTTACACTGCCCGCAAAATAATGTACACGCTGTATGCTCCGGAAAATCCAGGAGCGTGAGCTTATTCAGTCCATGTATTACCATAAATTATCAGTTTGCCTTTGCATAGCCTATGATCTGGCTCGCGTTCTCATATTTTCTGACTTTGCCGTCATGAATGGTTACCAGTGTAGGTGCTGATGTAATTCCGAACTTTTCGACAAGGTCTCTGTTCTGATCATCTGTCGCATCTATTTCCGTATAGCCATGTAATACACCGCGTGCCTTTATCATCCTGCAATTGGGGCAGGTCGGTGTAGTAAAGAGCATGACCTCATCGCCGTTCTGTGCTGTTGCCGCTTTTACAGCTGAATCCATGGCTTCTGCTTTTTCACTGGCCTCTCTAACGTCAGCCGGCTGAGCTGAATGGCTATCGCCCGACTCATGTTTTGACTTGAGGAACGCCTGCTTCGCAGATGCGTAGCTCCCGCCTATATCATATGATCTGCGGTCTCTGTATTCCTGCATCTTGCCATCGTTCCAGTTGCTGACAGGGCGATAATATCCTGTGATTCTCGAATAGACTTCCGTTCTCTCTCCGCAGATAGGGCATTTTTCCTGTTCTCCTGCAAGATATCCATGATTTTCACAGACAGAATACACAGGGCTGAGTGTGAAATAAGGAAGCGTATAATTCTCAGCGACAGTCCTTACAAGCTGCATGGCTGCTTTGTAATCAGGCAGTTTCTCGCCAAGGAAGCAATGGAAAACCGTGCCGGATGTATACTTGGTCTGCAGTTTGTCCTGTATATCGAGTGCATCAAAAACATCCGATGTGAAGCTGACCGGAAGGTGTGAGGAGTTCGTGTAATACGGTGTTTCTCCCGGCTTTCCTGCCGTGATGATGTCAGGGTAAAGCTCTCTGTCATGTTTTGCCAGGCGATATGCTGTCGACTCTGCAGGAGTTGCCTCGAGGTTGAAGAGGTTGCCATACTTCTCCTGATAATCGCGGAGCTTGTCGCGCATGAAATCAAGTACCTTGGCGGTCCACTCTGCTGCGTCCGGATTCGTAAGATCTTTGCCTACCCACTGAGCATTGAGGCACGCTTCATTCATTCCGACAAGACCTATTGTCGAGAAGTGATTGACAAAGCCCTGCGGCAGATAGCGTTTCGTGTAAGGATAAAGTCCCATATCAAGATATTTATTGATGACCTTTCTCTTGATATCGAGTGATCTTGCTGAAATATCCATTATGTTCTCGAGGCGTCTGAAGAAATCATCCTCATTCTTTGTAAGATAAGCTATTCTCGGGATATTTATGGTAACAACACCGATGGAACCGGTATTCTCGCCGGCACCGAAATTGCCGCCGTTCTGCTTTCTCAGCTCGCGGAGATCGAGACGAAGTCTGCAGCACATTGAGCGGACATCAGAAGGCTTCATGTCACTGTTGATGTAGTTTGAAAAATAAGGAGTCCCGTACTTTGCAGCCATCTCGAACAGAAGCTTGTTGTTCTCAGTAGCTGACCAGTCAAAGTCTTTTGTTATGCTGTATGTCGGTATGGGGTATGCAAAGCCGCGTCCATTGTAATCTCCCTCGACCATGACTTCGATGAAGGCTTTGTTGACCATGTCCATTTCCCTGCCGCAGTCGCCATATGTGAAATCCATATCTTTTCCGCCGACTATTGCCGGAACATTCTTGAGGTCATCCGGGCATGTCCAGTCAAGTGTTATGTTTGAAAATGGTGCCTGTGTGCCCCATCTTGAAGGCATATTTACTCCATATACAAAGCTCTGCACCGCCTGCTTGACATCGTTATAACTGAGATCATCAGTTTTGACGAAAGGAGCAAGATAAGTATCAAATGAGCTGAACGCCTGGGCTCCCGCCCATTCGTTCTGAAGAACGCCGAGGAAATTGACCATTTGTATGGTCAGGGCACTCAGATGTTTTGCCGGTGCTGAAGAAATCTTGCCGGGCACCCCGCCGAGGCCTTCGCGGATGAGCTTCTTGAGATCCCATCCTGCGCAGTATCCTGAAAGCATACCGAGATCATGAATATGGATCGCGCCGCTCTTATACAGATCGACGATCTCCTTGTCATAGAACTTGGAAAGCCAGTGAGCTTTGCAGATTCGTTCTGAGTTATTAAGGATCATCGCGCCTATAGAATAGGAAACTGAAGCATTCTGTTTGACGTGCCAGTTCTTGTTTGTCGATGTGTCGACTTCCTCTGCTCCCGGATCAAGGAATTCTGTTGAATCCGGCTCTCCTGTATATCCGCTTACTGTCTGCTCGCAGAAATCCTTTGCGGAGCGGATTGAACGGACATTTTCGTGGATCGCGCGGTAGCGTATAAATGCCTTTGCCGCATTATAAAGACCGTGAGACATAAGTGCTCTCTCAGCCAGATCCTGAATATCTTCAACGTGATATATTCCTTCGGGATATTTCCCTTTGAGCTCTGTATCCATATCGTCAGCAAGCTTCGATGCCATTACCGCGTAATCTCTGTCATCAGATGCTGCTATTGCTTTAGAAAGAGCGGCTGTGATACGCTTAAGGTCAAATTCTGCCATCGTCCCTGTGCGCTTGATGACTTTTCTTTCCATCATGTTACATTCCCTCCCAATGTCCGTTATAACTGTATTCTAAGTCTTTTTCCGCATATAACACAATATCTTGTGTTTTGCGGGTGATTGAGTCTCATTATATAGAATTCATGCCATGATGTTAAGAGGTAACATTTCACGAAAAGTTCACAAAATGCTTGTGCAAAGTATCCAATCTGCCAGTCAGAGTGCCCCCTATCTGTGTTAAACTGATTGCTGGTTCCATTCACAGCACCTTCAATATAAGGATAAGGTCCGTCTGATGCTTCAGAAAACACCAAAATGGTTGATAATTCTCATAGCAGTGATAATTGTTGCCATTCCGGCAGCAATCATCGGGCTCATATGGCTGCCAGATTACCTCGCCCCCGTCGAAACATCTTCGACCGATACTTCATGGATAACGCTTCCTGATGAGGAACTTACAGCTCTCCGGGAAAAGCAGGCGGAAGAAGCCGAGGCTGCGGCCTTAGCCGCGTCCAAAAAGGCCGCTGAGGAAGAATATGAAGCCACTCATGATTCCCCTTCTCAGGGAATGATAACTATAGAAAGTTGTCTTATTGAAGAGAGCTATGTTACGCTCCACCTCACCTGTGAAATCATGCCGAAGAGTGATGATAATATGTATCATGTTTTTGCCCAGGCTGTTTATGAGAGCGGCACTGAAGGCACAGAAGCAGCTTCCGGTGATGAAGGCACGGACATCGACTTGAGTTTTGCCCTGGGCACCGGCACCGCTGACTCAATGCTCGATAAGAAGTTTGTTGTCTGCGTCCTCTCGGACGGAGAATATATAGCAGTATCCGACTCGCACTACATAACGAATCCCGAGGAAGCAGCATACAAGACGACCGCACGCAATGACAACGGCAAAAAGGGAATTCTCCCCGCCGCCTCCATGCTCAGTTCCGGCGAGCTTGCAAATCTTGGCACCGATCAGTGTCTCTACAATGTTAAGCTCGGCAATCTGTGTTCCGGCAGTGGAATCGATTATGCATACAATGGCAAAACATATTCGTTCAGCAGTTCAGTCATAAATGAGCTGGACATCGTTGTGTCCAGGCTGAACTCCCAGGAAATTCAGGTCACTTTTGTACTTCTCGTCAATTCCGGCTGCACCACTCTCATTCATCCCGAGTCACGAAGCGGGAGCGCATATTACTATGCTTTTAACACGGCTGACAGCGATGGCGTAGCTCTTCTTTCCGCCGTTGCCTCCTTCCTTGCAGACCGTTATTCCGGGGGCGCCTATGGAACCGTTGATAACTGGATCGTCGGAAATGAGATAAATGCGAGAGGCGAATGGCACTACATGTCAGATATCGGCTCCACAGCATTCACAGACGAATATGCCAAGGCTTTCCGGATTTTCTACAACGGGATAAAGAGCACTAACGCAAATGCGCGGGTATACATCTCTCTGGACCAGCAGTGGTCCGTTTCTCAGGACACGTCCAAATACTATACTGCACGTGATGTTCTGCAGATTTTCAATGATAATATTGCGCTCGAGGGCAACATTGACTGGCATGTCGCAATACATCCCTATGATGTTCCCCTTACAGATCCGAAAGTCTGGACATCAAGTGACAGCGTCACCCACAGCAATGACACTGCGGTCATAACTATGCAGAACATAGACGTACTCACTGATTTCCTCGGTCAGGATGAATTTCTTTCGAATGGTGAGGTGCGATCCGTTCTATGCAGTGAGGTCGGCTACACGTCTTCAGACGGTCAGGAAACTCAGGCTGCTGCTGTTGTCTACAGTTATCTGCAGTGCATGGCGAATCAGCACATTGACGGGATCATACTTTCGCGCGAACTCGATGACTCATCAGAGGTGGCTCAGGGTCTTTCGCTCGGTATCTATGGTAAGACCGCGTGGACATATTATAAAAATATCGACACCGACGATGCGCAGGCCTATATTGATAAGGCCTCTGCAATCATCGGTGTCGATGATATGACAACTCTTATTACGGAAAGATGAACCCTGACTAAAGGATACCTGCATCTCCGGGAATTACGAACTCTGTTCCTTTCGATCTGAACCGATCCGAATGGATCCTGTCATCTTCAATAAAATCTCTCACATAATTCACAAATTCTCCTGCTACGCCTGTCGGTGGCTGTTCTTTGTTCCAGACCAGCACATACTGTGCGATCTTTGCAGGTTTTGTTATTATCTTTGTGACTATACCTTCATTTGGTGTGTATGTCGTCACCGGGAAGATGCTTATACATGCATTCTGTTCGGCAAGTGCGACCGCATCAACGTAGTTGGATAACGAGCATATTATATCCGGTTCCACCCCTACGCTTTCAAACCAGCGTATGATTGATTCTTTTCTTGATGCGCGGCTCGGGACAGCCAAAGGCTGCCCTTCAAGTTCCCTGAGTTCTACCTCATTTCCATCTTTCAAAGCCAGCGGGCTGTCAGCCGGGATCATCGCCACCCACGGATCCGTGGCAACTACTATACCATCCAGATGCTCTGTGTCGTAAGGTGCTGCTATTACCGCTATATCAACAAGCCCCCTTGACAGTTGATCAAGTACGTCATCCCCTGAACCGTTCCAGAGTCCGTACTGAACCAGTGGATATTCCTCTCTGAACCCTGCTATCCAGCTGGAGACTACAAATGGTGCACGGCCTTCGACCATCCCTATACTTATCCTGCCACTGAGCTCGCTGCCCATAGCTCCTATTTCTTCTCTGGCACTCGCACAGAGTTCCAGTATCTGTCTCGCGCGGCGCAGCAACAGGTTTCCCGCTTCTGTCAGTTGTAATCTTCTCTTTCCTCGTATAAAAAGTTTGACACCGAGACTCTCTTCCAAAGCTTTTATCTGATTGGAAAGAGGTGGCTGGCTCAAATTAAGTTTAGCAGCAGCTTTTGTAAAGTTCTGTTCCTGAGCCACTGTCACAAAATATGTCAGTGTTCTGAAATCCATAATAAACTCTTCCCCGCAAGGTACAGTCTGTTTGCACCTTTCAATCCAAATCGCGAAGCAATCTGGCTTTTTTTACCGGACTGTCAGTATGCTCTGCAGGCTTGACACTCCAATGACCTGAGCCGCCTCGGCCTGAATCGCCGCACTGCCCGCGCCGTTTATCTGCTGATACCATGACCATCCGAGTTTGTGAGATGTATCAAGATTGCAGACGCCGTTTGCAAGACCCTGCGCTATTTCTTCAGCCGCATCCTGTTCACGTGAGAGGATGAATCCATCTACATGCTGATTTGCCATTGCCTGCATATACCCGTATATTATTGCCGCTGCCTGAGTCTGCTCACCGCCCGCGCTGAGTGAAGTATATCCGACCTCGCTGCAGAGGACGCTGCGAACCTGACCTGTAGGCGAAAGAAGAGAAGACTGGCTGAGATAGTCTGTCAGCACGTCTATATTCTGCATTGTTATATAAGGTGAGCTCTGGCTGTGGCTTGCATGCGCACTCTGCGACCATGCAACGGGATCATAAAGGGGAATGTCATAAGGATGTGTTGCTACATGCCAGTCATAATCTCCACCGGCCTTAGCTATGCTGTTATATGCGTCAAGGAAAGGCTTGGAGCCGTAATACCATGCCGCGTTGCTCGATCTTGCCCACTGTTGATCTATTGATGTGTAGACCTGGACATTTGCATTTTCAGATCAAAGCCCGTTGT
>JAQWCI010000200.1 GCA_028706005.1 Lachnospiraceae bacterium | reverse complement strand
CTGAGAGAACCGTGCGCAATTACTGCGCCCAGAATAAGATACCCGGCGCGTTTATCACAGGTAAGACGTGGAATGTCCCTGAAAATGCCGAAAAGCCGGAGCGCAGTAGCAAACGCTCCGATGCGCCGAAAACGTTACTCGACATTCTGCGGATGGAACAGGCGGCAAAGACCTCCGGCGGCATCTATCACAAGCTGCAAATCGAGCTGACATACAACTCCAACCACATCGAGGGCAGCCGTCTGACGCACGACCAGACGCGCTATATATTTGAAACGAATACCATCGGCGCGACGGACGGCACGATGAACGTGGACGATATTATCGAGACGGCAAACCACTTCAAGTGCATCGACATGATCATCACGCAGGCAAGGTATCCACTGTCAGAGAAATTTATCAAGGAGCTTCATCAGACGCTGAAAAGCGGTACGAGTGATTCACGTCTTGACTGGTTTGCCGTAGGCGATTACAAGCGGATGCCGAACGAGGTGGGCGGCAGGGAAACCACCCCGCCGGAACAGGTCGCAGACGAGATCAAGAAGCTGCTTGCCGTGTACAACGCGGAGAAGGGAAAAACGCTGGAGCAGATCATCGACTTTCACGTCAGTTTTGAGAGCATCCACCCATTTCAGGACGGTAATGGGCGCGTCGGGCGGCTCATCATGTTCAGGGAGTGCCTGAGCAATGGTATTGTGCCTTTCATCATCGACGACGATATGAAGCTGTTTTACTATCGTGGACTTCATGAATGGAGTAACGAAAAGGGATACCTGACCGATACCTGCCTTGCGGCGCAGGATAAGTTCAAGAAGTATCTGGACTATTTTAGGATTGGGTATTAGCAGACGGCTGAGACACAGTGCTGGACACATTTTCTCCAGTCACTGATGCGGATCCGGAAGATCTAAAAGGCACTTGTCATTTGGCAGGTGCTTTTTATTATACAATGCAGGCGGAAAAGTGTCAGCACGGGGCTGACAAAAGTCCATTTCGTGCAATTTAATGTCGGTCTTGTGCAGATCCTGCCATAGGAAGTGGGAGAGAGGGGGATACTGGTAGTAATAAAAAGTGTTTCATATGTTTTGGCTGGGCAAGGGGGATTGCCTTTTCCTGTATACAGACGGCGTGACTAAGGCAATGAATATACAGAATGAGGAGTTTGGCGATGACAGATTGCAAAACACGCTGGACACCTCTGAGGCAACAACGACCGAACGGTTGTGTGGCGCGCACATGGGAAAGAATGGTCGAAGCGCTTGTTTTGTACAATATTTGGTACAATCCGTCTGGGCTTATTATTTGTTCGTATATTAGAATGAATAAAGTTAAGACCATGAGGGGAAAGAGAAAATGAAAATCAGTGATGAAAACACGGGAAAGGCAATGAAACGCATCTACAGGCCGCGTCTCGAGAAGCTCTTTTCCTATAAAACCATAATGCTGATATTTGTAGGGGTGATCATCAATATTGTCCTCCCGAGGATCGTGATGTTTCTAAAGCTGCCTCTTTACCTGGACAATATAGGAAGTGTGGCTGTAGCGGTACTTGGTGGTGTCATCCCGGGTCTCATCACTGCTTTTACGTCAAATTTCATGGGATACTTCGGAGAACCGACAGCGATAATGTTCGGAGCACTTACACTGACAATGGCAGGACTGGCGGCAAAGATATCAGAACGGGGACTTCTTCGCAGGGCAAAAGGTTTCCTGCTGATGTGGGTCATGATGGTCGCAATAGGAGGAGCCATAGGTTCCGTGATGGGATGGTATCTTTACGGCAAAACTGTCGGCGGAACAATAGCTGCTCCTTATGTTTTCTGGCTTTGCAGGCATGGCATGAGTGGCTTTGCAGCTCAGTTTGTCGGAGATGTATTCCTGGATATCACGGATAAAGGGCTGACTGTCATTGCTGTTGCTGCTGTGCTTCACTTTATGCCGGTAAAACTGCGTGATGAATTGCCGCTCAGTTACATATACAGATGTTCCGATGAAAAACTTGAGGAAGAATACAATAAGGATAAAAAAGCGTTTACGGGCATGTCGGTTTTCGACAAACTCGTGGATATAGTTGCAATCTCAATGTCGATCTCAGCAGTACTCATAACGATGTATGAAGCATGCAGGTTCGTGAACGAGATTTATGTTTACGACCATGATGCTTATGCGATGTTTGAGCATATTACGAAACTTGCCGGTTTTCAGTTCGTAGTAATAATAATGGCGATAGTACTGGCAAGCTGGCTGATATACAGATCACTCAAGCAGCCGATAGATCACATAGTGGATCAGATTGGCTCACTCAACAGGGTGGGCAGCGAGAAATGGCTGGAAAGCGACGAATGGCGGAACCGTTACGTTGTCAATACAAAAGATGAAATACAGGTGTTGTACCAGTCAGTCTGCAAATCAGAGCTGAGCATTTGTCACAAGATATCAAGTCTGCATGAAGATGAAAACACATGAAACAGCTTGCTGAGATAGACAGGATGACCGGTATCAGGAACCGAGGCAGCGGCGAGCAGGAGATAATGTATGCGATAGAACGCGGCGAAAGCGGGCTGCTCTGTCTCATTGACTGTGACAAGTTTAAGAATATCAATGATGTATACGGGCATATTGCAGGCGATGTTGTTCTGGTGACATTGGCTGAGCACTTTCAGGATGTGTGCAGGGATAGCGATATCCTGCTAAGGCTCGGCGGAGATGAATTTGCAATATACCTTAAGGGAGTACAGAAAGAGGAGCAGGCTCTCATATTCTTCAGGAGACTCTTCAAGACTCTCGATAGCATGTCCATTCCGGAGATAAAAGGTGAACATGTGTATATAAGCCTGGGAGCCGTTTTCTATGATGGAACTGAAGGTGTTAAGTTCGATGACCTGTACAGACAGGCTGACATAGCTCTCTACAGGAGCAAGGGAACAAAAGGGTACTCAGCCAACATATACAACGGCGGAGAGCGCATCTGAGATGGACATAATCAAACTCAAACTCAAACTAACACTTCAGTATGGAAAAGAAAAATCCATCGTGATATCTTGACAAGACATTTCATATAGGGCATAATTCTCTTCAATAAAATACCTGTATACAAATATACAAACTGAGCGGCAAGGGAGTCGCGGCGGGTCTGTCCCGCTGCGCCCTGCCGTTTTTTATTGCAACAATACTTGTATTTTGCCGGTATCTGAACACCCATACAGTATACATTCGAGGAGGCCTGAGGATGGACCATAATACGATGACAGCTGTCAATCAGAAACAGAGCATAAATGCTCCGACGGACGGAGGTTTTGGCGTGCCTGCAAACTGGCATGGCAGGACGCTTTGCGACGATGAGATCGAGCATGATGCGTGTGGCATAGGTACCGTCGTAAATATTGATGGGCACGCTGATTACAGGACTTTGGATGATGCACTTTCAATCGTTGAGAAACTGGAGCACAGAGCAGGTAAAGATGCTTCCGGTAAAGTTGGAGACGGTGTCGGCATTCTGACACAGATCTCAGATAATCATTTCCGCAAAGTCTGCGCTGCAGAAGGTATAAAGCTGCCGGGAAAACCGGTTACAGATCACGCAGCAGGCAAGGGAAAGGCTGCTGCAAGTTCAGGCCCTGCATATTCAGACGACTATGGAATTGGAATGTTCTTTTTTCCTGAGGATGAGCTC
>JAQWCI010000199.1 GCA_028706005.1 Lachnospiraceae bacterium | reverse complement strand
AGGATCCGTATTCATCATTGAATCCCAGAATGACAGTCGAGGATATCATCGGAGAGCCGCTGGATATTCATCACCTGTATAAATCAAGATCTGAGCGCCATGATAAGATAATGGCTCTGATGCAGCTTGTAGAGCTCAATGCTGAACACGCAACGAGATATGCTCATGAGTTTTCAGGCGGACAGAGACAGAGAATAGGAATTGCAAGAGCTTTGGCAGTTAATCCTAAGTTCATCGTCTGTGATGAGCCTGTATCAGCACTTGATGTTTCTATTCAGGCTCAGGTAATAAACATGTTCGAGGATCTGCAGGCTATCCTGGGTGTAACTTATCTTTTCATAGCACATGATCTTCTCGTAGTACATCATATATCAAAGAGAATTGCGGTCATGTACCTTGGTAAACTTGTAGAGATCGCGGATGCGGATGAGCTTAATTCAGATCCTGTTCATCCATACACGCAGTCGCTTCTGTCAGCGGTCCCGATACCGGATCCGAAGACAGCACGCGCAGCTAAGAGAATTATACTGCAGGGTGATGTTCCGTCACCGCTCAATATGCCATCAGGCTGTCCTTTCAGGACAAGATGTCGTTTTGCTACAGATCAGTGTGCAGCTGAAATGCCTGAACTTAAGGACAGAGGCTCGGAACACATGGTTGCATGTTGGAATAAATAGGCTATAATGTCAGATTGCAGTATATAAGAAACTGCTATTGCGGCAGAAGTGATTCATGTTACAGAAATATCTGTTGCAGAATATAAATGGTGTAAATGCCGGTCATCAATAAAGATGCTCTGGTTTGACACATATAGTTTTATCAAAAAGGAGGATATAGTTTATGAAAAAGAAATTACTGGCTCTTGTACTTACAGGAGCAATGACTGCAGGTATGCTTGCAGGCTGCGGCGACGCATCAAGCGCACCGGCAGCAGATTCAACTGCAGCAGCGGCAGCAACAAGCGAAGCGGCAGCTGCAGAGACATCTGATGCTGCAGCAACAACAGGGGACGCAGCAGCGACTTCTGACTGGGCGAGTGCGATTAAATTTACCGCATCTTCAGCGAATTCAGCAGCACCGGACTGGAGTTCTTATGACAGCCTCATCAATGAGATCTACACAGATACAGATCTCACAGATCGTGTCGCCAAGATGCATGAAGCTGAAGATATGCTGATGGCTACAGGCGCTGTATGCCCTATCTATTATTACAATGATCTTTATATGGAGAAGGAAGCATACACTGGGGATTATGCAACAATCTTCGGAACAAAGTATTTCATGTATGTCAAGAAAGACGGCGCAGCTACAGACAAGATGAGTATCAACCTTGCTTCTGAGCCTGATCACCTTGATCCTCAGCTGAACAGCTCAGTTGATGGCGCAGCTTACGCATCAAACTCTTTCGTAGGCCTTTATACATCAGCAGCTGACGGCACTACAGTAGCAGCTCTTGCTGACGGAGATCCTGAGGTTTCTGATGACGGTCTTACATATACTGTTCATATGAAGTCAGGTCTTAAGTGGTCAGATGGTTCAACTCTTGATTCCAGCGATATCATCTATTCATGGAACAGAGCAGTTGATCCGGCTACAGCATCAGATTATTCTTATCTGTTCTCAGTATTTGATGGTTTCGGAGATGGCACAGCACCCGCACTTAACATCTCAGCACCGGATGCAAACACAGTAACATTTACTCTTACAGCACCCTGCCCTTACATCATGAGCCTTCTTGCTTTCCCTGTATTTATGCCTGTTCCTCAGGAAGCTGTAGAAGCAGCTGACCCGGATGGCACAAACCCCGGCGCATGGGCAATGGAAGCTGGATTTGTTTCGAACGGCGCTTATACACTTAAGAGCTGGAAGCACAACGAGTCAATGGTCTATGTAAAGAACCCGAACTACTATGATGCAGACAATGTAACATGCGATGAACTTGACTTCATGCTTTCTGCTGATGATACAGCTATACTTGCAGCTTATAAGTCAGGCGACGTAGATTATATTGATACAGTACCGAACGGAGAAATCCAGAACCTTAAGACTTCTTCAGAGTTCCATGTAATTGATAACCTTGGAACATATTATGTTGGTTTCAATGTTAATTCAGAGATGTTTGACGGCAAGACTGTTGATCAGGCTAACGCAATGCGCCGTGCATTCTCACTCCTGATCGATCGTCAGTACATCATCGATACAATCGGTCAGTGCGAGCAGAAGGTAGCTAATTCGTTTATCCCTGCAGGTATGAGCGACAGCAACGGTCAGGCATTCAAGACAAATACAGATGCTTATACATACCCTGTAGATGATGGATATTATCAGGATCTCTCAGTTGCAGGAGATTCAAACGTTGCAGAAGCCAAGGCTCTCCTGGAGTCAGCAGGTTATGTATTCGGAGATGACGGAATGCTTTCTGCTGATACGCCTATCACCATCAACTACCTTACAAATGAAGGTACAGCCCACGAAGGAATCGCTCAGGCTATCCAGCAGGATCTCGCAGCAGTAGGCATCACAATGGAGATCTCAGTTGAGGACTGGCAGACATTCCTTAATGATCGTAAGAGCGGCAACTTCGACGTAGCTCGTGAAGGCTGGCTTGCAGATTATGACGATCCGGTCAACATGCTCGAAATGTTCCTGTCAACATCAGGAAACAATGATATGCAGCTCGGCAAGTAATCAGCGAAGCTGATTACTAAGAGCTTAGTGCGTAGCACTAAGCTCTGGGTTGAGGAAAGCTTACCGGTTACTAGGAGCCTGACGCTTCGCGTCAGGTCCCGGGTTGTGAAAAGCTTACCGCAAGCGGTAAGCTTGAGCATATCTAAACCGGTTATTAGGAGCCTGACGCTTCGCGTCAGGTCCCGGGTTGTGAATAAAGAATATTGATTGCAGGGCTCCGGGTTGACCGGAGTCCTGTTTTAGTAAACAATAGTTCCGCTGATATGCGAAATTAACAGAACATTCAATGAAACGCGATTCCTCGAGCTGCCGGATCTCTGATAAAAGAGTGCACGTGCAGCGAATCACCCGGTAATCGCACAAGATGCTCCGGCATGAAAGGAAAGAGTAAAGGGTCATGAAGAATCAACTTACGGTACAGGATATCGAGGCTATGCAGAAGGAAATAGATTATCGCAAGCTGGAGGTGCGGCCCAAAGCACTTGAGGATGTCAAGGAAACCAGGGCACAGGGGGATCTTTCTGAGAATTTCGAATATCATGCGGCCAAGAAGTTCAAGAATCAGAATGACAGTCGTATAAGGTACCTTGAGAAGATGATCAAGACAGCAGAGGTGATTCAGGACACAACGCCATCAGATGAAGTGAGTGTCAACAAGACTGTCACCATCTACATTCCTGAGGATAAGGAAGAAGAGATTTATACTATTGTCACAACAGTTCGCGAGGACTCACTCAAGGGGCTTATCAGCGTGGAATCGCCACTCGGCAGAGCCCTGATGCATCACAAAGCCGGCGATAAAGTGACAATATTTGTCAACAAAGACTACAGCTATGTGGCTGAAATCCGCAAGATCGAGGACGCGGGCCAGGCAGCTGATGTCGGGCTGAGAAGCTTCTAGAGCACCTGCGGCATATTATTATTACCTGCACTTTTCAGGGATTGGCTTGTTTGCCGGGCATTTCGGCACTCCAGGGCAGCGATTTGCG
>JAQWCI010000198.1 GCA_028706005.1 Lachnospiraceae bacterium | reverse complement strand
TTCCATCCTTGTTTATTCTCTTTACGAGATTGGAGAGACAGGTATAAAGCAATTCCAGTCTTCCCATCCTGCGGATGTTGGATTCGATCATCATACTGTCCATTCGTTTGATGTTCGGTGATATGTGTTATTGCTAACCTAAAATGACGTTTTCTTGACTCTCTTGCCTGTCACTGATTAGACCTATATACTGTCAATGACTAATAAAAGAAAGAGGTCCCAGCGACACCCTCTCTTCAAAGAATTGTATCGCTGAGACCATTGGAATAAAACTTTGGTTATTGTAACAGATTATCAGGTCACCTACAACAGAGAAAAACATATTTTTAGTTGAGAGCAGCGAGAAATCCATCTGTCCGATATGTGGACACCCTTTGAAGGCACGCGATCACGTAAAACGTATCATGAAAGGAAAAGATGGTGAGATCAGGTGGCTCATGATCCGAAGACTGATCTGTACCAGTGAATCATGTCATTCCCTGCATCGTGAGCTTCCAGATGTGCTGGCCCCGTATAAGCATTTCGAATCAGACATCATAGCAGGTGTCCTGGATGGGCTGATCACTCCGGATACTAAAGGCTTTGAGGATCATCCCACAGAAACGACCATGCACCAATGGCATAGCTGGTTCAGGCTCAATCGGCATACAGTGGAGGGGACTTTGAGATCAAAAGGGTATCAGCTCCTGGGGTTCACGGAGGAACTTCTTACAACAAGTGTCTCGCTGCTCGAAAAGCTCCGTAAGGATAACTGCGACTGGCTCCGCATCATTCTTCGATATATCTACAATTCAGGTGTGTTCTTACGCTCCACCTGGAGCCAGTAGTCATGCACCGACTTTAAATATCCTGTCAATCTGTTTTCCTGTACGATTACCGCATAGGAGGTAATTCGCACATGATAACAGATGAACTTAAAAAAGAAGAACAAGTCACAAAAGAATGGCAGGATGACCAGGCACTGGAGCGTTTTCAGATGATCTCACCGCTTCTTGATGAATCACTTGACGATGCAAAGCGCACTGAACTCAGAGCGCGTATTTCGGAACAGCATCAGATCTCTGCCAGGAGCCTTTACCGCTATGAAAGCTACTATCGTAATAACGGATTCTCAGGTCTGAGACCAATGGATCGCGGATCCCGCAGGACAAAGACGCTCCCGGATAACTTTAATGAGCTCGTAAATGAAGCTATCCAGTTGAAAAGGGAAGTGCCATCAAGATCAGTCGCCCAGATAATCATGATCCTTGAAATGGAAGGGCTTGCGCCTCCAGGCATCCTGAAGCGCTCTACTATGCAGCGTTACATTTACAAAGGCGGGTTCGGGCGGAAACAAATGAAGAAATACATGGATGCCAGGAAAAGCTCATCCAGGCGATTCTGCAAGCCACATCGTATGATGCTGGTCGAATCCGATATAAAGTATGGATTAAAGCTTCCGATCGGGCCAAAGGGCGCTATGGTCCAGACATATCTCGTGGTCATCATTGATGATCATTCCCGCTATGTCCTGGAATCAAAATGGTATGATCATCAGCGTGAAAGCATTGTTGAAGACTGCTATCACAGAGCCATCCTTAAGCACGGGAAAATCATATCCTGTTATCACGATAATGGTAAGCAATTCGTATCAGGACAGCTGATACGGTCGCTCTCAATGCTTGGCAGCCGTGTCCTTAAGGCAAAGCCATACTCGCCTCAGTCAAAGGGCGGAGTAGAGGTGTTCAACCGCTTTGTAAATGCGTTCCTTGCAGAGGCTGCCGTACAGAAAATACGAACGCTTGATGAACTGAACAAGTTCTGGGACATCTGGCTCGAGGAGTATTACCATAATAAACCTCATGAAGGGATCGAGGAGTACTATAAAAGCCTTAATTCCCCGATCCCTGCCGGAGGGATAAGCCCTCTGCAGGAGTGGAACCGTGATTCTCATCCATTGGTATTTCATGATGCAAGTATCGTCGGAAGCGCATTCCTGCATCATGAATACCGCGAAGTGGATAAAGGGGGCTGTATCAGTGTGGCTGGCCGGATGTATGAGACCAGCACAGCACTTATCGGCGCAAAAGTAGAGATCGCATATGACCCCATGAGGCCAGAGATCATAACCATTTCATACAAAGGAATAGTACCATTTACAGCAAAGCCGCTCAGGATAGGTGAATACTGTGATCCAAAGCCGGCGATACCGGTGAGCATGCTTCCCGCAGAACCAGAATCTTCAAGATTTCTTGAAGGGCTCAAACGGCAAAGAGAACAGTCCCTGACAATGCAGGCAAATGCTCTTTCTTTCAGCAGTTATGGGAAGGAGGATGCAGATCATGTATGAGAGCTTTTTTGAAATGGAACATACTCCTTTTACCAGAGACATCCCGTCCGGTCTGCTGTATGGATCACCATACATAGATGACGCCATCGGACGTTTGACTTACGCAGCTGACCGCCAGCTCTTTGCAGTAGTAACAGCGGATGCAGGTTGTGGAAAATCGACACTCATCCGAAGATTTGTCGATATGCTGCCCAAAGACAGATATATTGTCCTGTACCTGTCGGATTCAAAGCTGACTCCGAGGTGGTTCTACAAAGGCCTGCTGGACCAGCTCGGGATGGAATCGAAGTTCTACCGCGGAGATGCCAAACGCCAGCTTCAGAACCAGATCGAGATCATACGCGGAGTCCAGAACAAAAAGGTCATCTGTATTTTGGACGAAGCCCATCTGCTTGAAAAAGAGACCATAGAAGAATTCAGGTTCCTCCTGAATTACAGGTTTGACTCAATGAGCCCAATGGCGCTTGTCCTTGTTGGGCAGACAGAGCTCTGGGACAAGCTGAAACTGCAGCGATATGCCGCAGTACGTCAGCGCATTGACATTAACTGCATCCTTCCGCATCTGGACCGCTCAGAGACGGAGAAGTATATACAGGCACATCTGAAGTATGCAGGCGGCCGCCAGGATCTCTTTACAGAAAAGGCACTTGACGATATCTATCGTGAATCCGCCGGAATACAAAGGAGCATTAACCGGATAGCTGAGAAATGCCTGATGTATGCATTCCAGCAGAACAAGCGTCTGATCGATGAACACATGGTGCGTTATGTGGTAGACCATGAAATGTTGAAAGGCGGTGTAGAAACGTGAGCATAGCTTTTCAGGCAAAGATGTCAGGAATGCCCGGACGTGTATGGCAGGGTGAGATCTTTCCCATACAGATCGAACAGGATCCTTACGAAATAGAAGTCACCGCAAGAGGGAGCAGTTTTCATTTGATTGTAGGGCAACATGCATATGGGAACTATATATGTATTCCGAACTGGGATGTTGGAACAGAACTGTCATCACTTTCAGATCATTTCTGGAACCTGCAGCAGCTATGTAATGTAAAGCTCAATGAGGTTGATGCCTGCAGTGTGGCATATGCACTATTTGAATTGTCGAAATACGTGGATATATGAAAGCCGATTCGGGCGGGGAACCGCCCGAATGTTATCAATTAGTAATGACAACAAACTTAGCAAGTCCGCGACATCATAACAGATCAGTCTGGTGACAGCTCAAGAAATCAGTAACACTTGTCCTCCAAATTTTCAAAATGTGATTGAAAACGAAGGACAAGAGGCGGTGACCGGCACAGAGGAATAGATTTATATAGCAAAAAAAGAGCATACTTACGAACACGGCAGTCCGCTTGTATACTC
>JAQWCI010000041.1 GCA_028706005.1 Lachnospiraceae bacterium | reverse complement strand
GGTCAAGTTTCCATCTTCCCTCTACTGCCTCAGCATATGTTCTGCCGGCAGAACGCGGGCTAGCCGCGATCTCTGTGACTTCAAACCACGGATGATCTGCCAGAAGTAAAAGAAATAGCTGACCTACCATTCCGGTACCGCCAAGTATAGCTACCTTAAGTTTATCGCTCATAATTTCTCCTCCAAAAGATATTTCCTGTCCTCTTCTATTACCTTCTTCATCGCGCCCGGACCGGGTGCACCGTATGTTAATCGCTTATTGACACAGGTCTTAAGATTCACTGCTTCATATATATCAGCCTCAAAAGCGGGGCATACAGCCTTGAATTCATCGAGCGAGAGATCATCTATTGCTTTGTTGTTATCAATGCAATATAGTACAAGTTTTCCTATGATTCCGTGTGCATCCCTGAAAGGAACGCCTTTTCCGACAAGATAGTCAGCAGCGTCAGTCGCGTTCGTGAAACCGTTCATTGCACTGCGCTCCATGACATCTTTCCGGAATGTAATTGTTGACATCATGCCGTCAAATAAAGTGATACAGTTGTAGCAGGTGTCTATGGCGTCAAACGATACTTCTTTATCTTCCTGCATATCCTTATCATATGCCAGAGGAATACCCTTCATTGTAGTGAGCATACTCATAAGAGCACCGTAAACACGTCCGGTCTTGCCTCTTACAAGTTCAGCGATATCAGGGTTCTTCTTCTGAGGCATTATGCTGCTGCCGGTAGAGAAACCGTCGTCTATTTCCACAAAGCGATATTCATTGGAATTCCAGAGAATAATCTCCTCTGAAAAACGTGAAAGATGCATCATAATAAGCGCAAGATCATCAAGGAACTCTATGAGATAGTCCCTGTCAGAAACGGAATCCATGCTGTTCCTTGTGGGCCTGTCGAAATCGAGAAGCTCTGCCGTGTAAAATCTGTCGAGCGGGTATGTTGTCCCGGCGAGGGCCCCGGCACCGAGCGGACATTCATTCAGCCTCTTTGCAGTATCCAGCATCCTGCTCCTGTCACGCCTGAACATTTCAAAATATGCGCCCATATAATGGGCCAGCGTCACCGGCTGTGCCTTCTGAAGGTGTGTAAACCCGGGCATAATCGTATCAATATTGTTCTCCATTATAGAGAGCAGCGTTTCAAGAAGATGAGCCAGCGTTTTCTCAAATTCTGCGCACTCTCCTCTTATGTACATCCTCATATCAAGAGCGACCTGATCATTACGGCTGCGCCCCGTATGGAGCTTCTTCCCAGCATCGCCGATCCGTTTTGTGAGAACAGCCTCGACAAAACTGTGTATGTCCTCATAATCATCGGTAATAACAAGTGTTCCGTTTTCAATATCGCGCAGAATACCGTTCAGACCAAGGATGATACTGTCAGCATCATCCTTACTTAGAATGCCCTGTTTCCCGAGCATTTTGGCATGAGCGATACTGCCGCTTATATCCTCTTTATATAGCCGCCTGTCAAAACAAATTGATGCGTTGAAATCTGCGACTGCCTTGTCTGTGCTTTTTGTGAATCTTCCGCCCCAGAGCTGTGCCATCTAAACTGTACTCCTGTCATTTATTTAAAAGCCCCGGAACCCTTGATTCTACGGAGTTTCGAGGCTTTAAGAGCTGGAAATCGGACTTGAACCGACGACCTACTGATTACGAATCAGTTGCGCTACCAACTGCGCTATTCCAGCAAACGCCGGCGACTTGCTGCCAAGTTCCGCCGGCACTTTTGTATTATACTGATGTTGCCATGTTTTGGCAAGATTGATTATTCTGAATATGTGAACACCTGAGCACTGAGCGGGGCAACAGTAAGCCCGAGCGCATATGCTCTTCCGTCAGTTTCGCACTCAGAGGCTGTCTTCGCTCTCTGAAGAGTTATATTGCCACCGAATAATTTCTGCTGGCTGTTGAAGATCTCCTTATATTTGCCTGCGTACGGAACTCCTATCTTTGTTTTCCATTCTGCATTTGCATTGTTGAACAGAATAAGTATGAAGTCATTGGGATGAGATCCTTTTCGCATGAAGCACAGCATACATTCCGGGTTTGACATCTGTCTGAGCCATTCGAAGCCATCAGGCCTTTCGTCATTCTGAGACATTGCCGGAAGCTCTGCGTACATACGGTTGAGCTCACATACCATTTTGCGCAGCCCTGAAAGCTCTGAACTGTCACTCTCCTCCGTGATGTCTGAAAGGGTTTCACCCAGGTTGAGCAGTTTGGTTCCGGGGTGCAGCATCATTTCCGATACGAGAAGTCTTAAATTAGCATATTTGAGGTCGTTATCTCCCGGCATTTTTGTAAGTATCGCTGATGCATCCGGTCCGACGTCCTTTGATCCAAGTGGAATCATGAATTTTTCAGTATATTGATAGACCATGTCCTCAAGAAGCAGTTCATGGACACCTTCTCTGAACAGCGGATCAGTCGATATATATCTGAGCAGCGAATTCCTGAAATTATCATGCAGCTTGTATGTAAAGCCCAGTTTATCATTATCGGCATGACCGGTAACTCCCTGCCATGCTGCTGTCTCTTCGGCAATCATGATAGTCCCTGGATTCCTGGTGTCCATCATGGAATTCAGATGCTTAAGGAATTCTACAGCATCGAGATTTTCGACTCCGCCGTACATATTAGGTGTGTATCCTGTCTCCTGCTTGCCATAATCGAGATACAGCATTGGTGCAAGATCATCTGTTGCTATACCATCTGCGTGATAAAGCTCGACCATGAAGAAGGCGTTTGCAAGAAGAAAATCAGACACTCGCGGATTTCCAAGGTCAAAATAATGACTCTTCCCATCGGGGGTCTCTGCGCGGAGCGGATCAGCTGATTCAAAAACAGGTGACAGGTCAAAACCTGAAAGACCGGTGTCTGATTTTGTAAACTTTACAGGATTCCATTTAAATATGACTTCAAGCCCGGCTGCGTGGAAAGCATCGACAAGACCCATAAGATCAGCAGGTCTTCCAAGACGTTTGTCAGGAGCATAGACTGAATTCGAGTCAGATGAAAACGGCCTGAACATGACAGCGGTGAAGCCAAGAGATCTTACATATGAAGGAAGCTTTGCACATGCTTTTTCAAACGATGAAAAAGCGGAAATATCAAATTCATAGACAGATAACGGTGCATTATGTCTGCGCCTTTCAGCTCTTGATGCAACAAATTCTTTATCGGTCCATTTGTAGCCCTTAAGCGTAGTGACAACAGATGCATTCAGTGGAGAATTACCGGTCTCAAAAGCAAATGGATCTGACTTGCGGACACTTATTCCGTGGCGATTCTTAATCTCATACTGATATTCATTATCTGCTTTGACGCCAGGTATAAATATTTCGAAAATATTTGTATCGTCCAGACGGCTCATCTGATTAATTCTGCCATCCCAGTTGTTAAAACTGCCGATGACGCTTACTCTTGCAGCTGACGGCGCATATACAGCAAAGAACGTCCCCTTTTTGCCGTCATATTCCATCAGATGTGAGCCGAGTTTCCTGTATAATTCGTAATTGATACCGGAAGCAAAAGACTTTTCATCATCCTTCTCAAAATATGAAGGAAACCTGTAGCAGTCTTCAACATCGGATACTGCGCCGGTCCTGTCTGTTACTTCGTAATGATAACTTATTGCATCTTCTTTGATATTCGGGATAAAACATGCGTAAAAACCGTCTTCATCAGCGAGTTCCATGGGAATCTTCGTTCCGCTTTCACCCAGTACAACACTGACTTTGTTAACGTCGGGGACAAAGGTCTGAATGAGGACACCACTGCCTGAATTGTGAGCTCCGAGAAGTGTGTCAGGGCGATCGCCGTCTGAATAAATAATGGATTCGATCTCAGGCCAGTTCATAAGCTTGTAAGTCTTTTTGTTCATTGTCTAACCTCTTTCTGATAAATGTTACTGTAATTATACCATTCAGATCCTGTGAATAAAGAGACCACTTAGAAGTTTTGGCTCGAACCATGTCGACTTGGGCGGCATGAGTCTGCCCGCGTCAGCTACGGCAAACAGTTCCTGAATTGATGTCGGATACATGAGAAAAGCGCATACCACGTCTTCCCGGCATCTTTTCTCAAGTTCTCCTGCGCCCCTTATACCTCCGACAAAATCTATCTTAGGGTCAGTGCGAGGATCCTTTATCCCAAAAAGCGGTCCGAGAACTTCGTTCTGCAGTATTGAAACATCGAGTCCTTCAACAGGATCGCCTACAAGGAGTGATTGTTTTGCAGTCAGAAGATACCATGAGCCGTCGATATAGAAACCGAATTCACCTTTTTTCGCTGGCCTTGCAGTTTCTTTTGAGGGATGGCTTACACTGAACTTATTCTCAAGATAAGTCAAAACATCTTCTTTCGAGTGACCGTTCATTGACTTGAGGACTCTGTTGTAATCGAGGATCCTGAGTTCATTTTCCGGGAACAACACAGAAAGAAAATAGTCTGATTCATATTTATTATCTGAATTGTTCGATGTCTCCTTTGATCTTTCAGCTCTTCTCTTAAGCCCGACTTTTACTGCTGATGCGCATCTGTGATGTCCGTCAGCTATATAGACAGAATCGATTGAAGAAAAAGCTTCCTCAATATTCCGTATGTCGTCGTTGCCGCTGATTATATATACTCTGTTCCTGACATCTCCATCTGAAACAAAATCACAGACAGGGTCGCCGGCCATAACACGTTCTACTATGTCACTGATTGTTTTGTTTTCGCGATAAGCAAGGAATATCGGACCTGTCTGAGCACTGCATGTATCCACATGCATGATTCTATCCTGTTCCTTGTCTTCTCTTGTGTTTTCATGCTTCTTTATGACTCCATTAATGTAATCATCTATAGAAGCTGTTGCGACAATACCGGTCTGTGTCCTGCCATTCCATGTCTGGGAATAGATGTAGTATGAAGGAGTTTTGTCCTGAACAAAGTATCCCTTCTGTATATCATCGTCCAACATTTGTTTTGCCCTGGCATAAACACGTGGATCATTGAATGCGATATCGTCAGAAAGCTGAGTCTCAGCCCGGTCTATTGCGAGAAATGATAAGGGTTCCTCAGTTACTTTGATCTTTGCTTCACTGCGGTCATATACATCATAGGGAAGAGCTGCTATCCTGCTTTCAAGTCCCTTTTCAGGCCGTAATGCTGCAAACGGTCTTATATCAGCCATAATTGATTTACCAAAGTGGATATTTCCACTCTTCCTCTCATATTATTTGTTGATAAAAAGATACTTTTGACACCTACATCATAAAATAACAAGAGCCGCCATTTCGGCGGCTCGCTATATGGTCTTTACTTTACTATCCTTACGCGGTACACGCCATCAATGTTCCTTAGCTTGTCAACTATTTCTGCGTTTGCAGTTCCGTCGAGATCCAGCATTGTATATGCCACATCGCCCCTGGACTTATTTGCCATCTCAGAGATGTTGAGTGAACTCTCACCGAAGACTGAAGTAAAACGATTGATCATGTTTGTTGTGTTCTTGTGGAAAATGGCAATTCTTCCAGCCTTCTCGCAAACACCCATATTACACTTTGGATAGTTGACGCTGTTTGCAATGTTGCCGTTCTCAAGGTAATCCTTGAGTTCATGTACGGCCATTACAGCACAATTGTCCTCAGATTCCTCGGTTGATGCTCCGAGGTGAGGGGTCGTTATGCATCCTCTGTGACCTGCAACTGTCGGATTCGGGAAATCGGAAACATATCTGCGGACTTTACCGGAATCAATTGCCGCAATTACGGCTTTCTCATCGACAAGAACATCTCTTGCCATATTGATGAGGATAACTCCGTCCTTCATCTTTGATAATGCTTCTGCATTGATCATTTCTCTGGTGGAATCAAGGAGCGGGACATGAATAGTGATGATGTCGCAGTTCTCATAGATCTCATTGACATCCATCACATGATGAATATCCCTTGAAAGGTGCCATGCGGAATCGACTGAAACATATGGATCATAGCCGTAAACTTCCATATCCAGATGTTTTGCCGAGTTTGCCACGCGGACACCTATAGCGCCAAGGCCTATTATTCCGAGTTTCTTTCCTGCTATTTCTGTGCCTGCGAACTGCTTCTTTTCTTTTTCGACCGTTTTGGCAATGTCAGGATCATCCCAGCTGCCGCGGACCCAGTCAACGCCTTCGACTATCTCACGAGAGGCAAGGAGCATTCCTGCGATGACGAGCTCCTTTACGCCGTTTGCATTTGCACCGGGCGTATTGAAAACGACAATTCCTTTTTCAGCACATCTGTCGAGCGGAATGTTATTGACACCTGCACCGGCTCTTGCTATTGCAAGCAGATTATCTGAGAACTCTGTGTCAAGAAGTTTTGCGCTGCGGACAAGGATACCATCAGCTTCATCAGCGTTCTCTGTAGCCTGGTAGTTCTTTCCGAACTGGTCAAGTCCTACACTGGCGATGTTGTTCAAACAAGCATATTTATACATTTCAGGCTCCTTTTTGAATTATGAGTTTTCTTTTTCAAACTTGTCCATGAAGTTTACGAGCGCCTCGACGCCTTCATAAGGCATGGCGTTGTAGATGGAAGCTCTCATGCCGCCGACAGAGCGATGACCCTTGATGTTTACAAGACCATAAGCTGTGGATTCCGCAACAAATTTTGCATCCATATCAGCGTTTCCGGTAACAAATGGAACGTTCATTACGGAACGGTCAGCAGGTACTACTGTGCCATGGAAAAGTTTTGACTGATCCAGGTAATCATAAAGGAGTTTTGCCTTCTTCTCATTGCGCTCCTTGATAGCTGACAGACCGCCATTTTCCCTGAGCCACTTAAAAACAAGTCCGCACATGTAAATGTCCCAGCAGTTCGGTGTGTTGAAGAGCGAATAAGCATCAGCCTGTGTCTTCCAGCGAAGCATAGTAGGAGTGTTTGCAACAGGGGGTTCCTCGGGAATCAGATCCTTGCGGATGATTGAAATGACCATTCCTGCAGGACCGACGTTCTTCTGAACACCGCCGTATATTACACCGTAATCATTTACATTAACAGGCTCCGAAAGGAAGCATGAGGAGACATCAGCTACAAGCACATGTCCTTTTGTATTGGGGAGCTTGTGATACTTTGTGCCGTAGATAGTGTTGTTCTCACAGATATACACATAATCCGCATCTTCAGGGATATCAAGATCGGAACAATCGGGGATGTATGTGAAGGTCTTGTCTTCAGATGATGCCACAGCTATTGCGTCACCATATAATTTGGCTTCCTTCCATGCTTTTTTGGCCCATTGTCCGGTAATAATATACGCGGCTTTCCCGTTTTTCATCAGATTCATCGGAACAGCTGCAAACTGCTGATAAGCTCCGCCCTGAAGGAATAATACTTCGTAATTGTCAGGAATGCCCATAAGCTCGCGTATATCAGCCTCAGCATCGTCGATTATTCCCTGAAAGACTTTACTCCTGTGGCTCATCTCCATTACTGACTGACCACAACCGTGATAATCCATGATCTCTGCTGCCGCAGTCTTAAGTACTTCTTCCGGCAGAACAGCCGGCCCGGCGGAAAAGTTGTAAACTCGTCCCATTCTAGCTCCTTTCAACTCCTCATATTAATTGATATATTGTTTTATCTGATCGTTAAGTCATCCTGCAGGATGCAGGTACATGTGATCAGTAGAACACGACAACGGGCGTGCCGACCTGTACCATAGGATACAGTTTCTCCATATTTGAAAGAGGCACATTTATACAGCCATGCGAACCGGAGGTCTTATATATTGAGCCACCGAACTTTGATCTCCACGTAGCATCGTGAATACCTATACTATTGTTCTTTATGGGCATCCAGTAATTGACGAATGAAACGTAATTGGATCCGACAAGAGACTGATTCAGGTTTTTCGCGCGAACATAAAAATAACCTGCAGGACTGTTGTGACCGGCAGCAGTATTACCGGTAACAATAGGAGTGGTCATTTTCTGTTCCCCATTTTCATAATAATAAAGGGTCTGATTGGTCACATCAATCTCAATATATGTGTTACCGACAGAATAACCGGGGGCGTGGACCTCCTGAAGGCCCGTCTCCAGTCCATTGTATATATAGAGAGCCTCAGTATTGTAGTCCATGTATTGGCGCTTATTGGTGCCGCCTGTAACATTTACAACACGTCCATCTGTAGCTGTGAAAACAAGTGTATCGGAATTATGCGGGTGCTGATTGTCGAGAGCTTCAACGAATACACGGATCTTACTGATATCAGGAACATATTCTCTGGTCTTTGCATAGACATATAGCGAACCGTCAGGATTGACAGCCAGAAGTGCATTTGCTGTCACTCCCTGGATAGCGTAATATGATCCGTCACCGAAGTCATATATGATATTAGTCCTCTTCATATCATCTTCAGATGCTGCGCTGACTTTAGCGGGAACCGTCAGCATCAGTGCGGCCACAGTAAGAAAAACGGCAGCCATAAATAAAGATATTTTTTTCATGTCTTCTCCCCTTGAAACAAAATTGACCCGGTCAGTTCGCTTTTATGTCAGACGCATCAAACGCTTCCTGAATTGAAGCACCGGGTGAAACCATTGGAAATACTTTATCATCTCTGTCAATAACGCAGTCAAGCACAACAGGGCCTTCAAGCTTTAGTGCCTCTTTGAGTGAGGCTTCAAGTTCCGATTCATTTGTGACACGAAATGCTCTGCACCCCAGGCCTTCAGATGTTTTGACAAAATCGACCTTATCATCAAGAACAGTTGCCGAATAACGCCTGTCGTAATAGAGAGTCTGCCATTGTCTTACCATACCGAGTACTCTGTTGTCTATTACTATTTCGATTACGGGTATATTATAGCGGCTTGCGGTAGCAAGTTCTATGAGATTCATTCTAAAACAACCATCACCGGCAATGTTTACAACTGTCTTGTCTGGACGTCCGACTTTAGCACCGATCGCAGCGCCGAGTCCATATCCCATTGTGCCGAGTCCTCCCGAACTTAAGAACGTTCTTGGCTCTGAATATGTATAGAACTGTGCAGCCCACATCTGGTGCTGGCCGACATCAGTGGTTATTATCGCCTTACCATCAGTCATCTTGTCAAGTTTTTCCATTATCATTGGGCAGGTCAGCCTGCTGTGATCATAGGTAAGCGGGTATTTCTTCTTATACGAATCGAGAATACTCAGCCATTCCTTATGCTCTGCCTGCGGGAGCCTTCTGTTTATTCTGCCCAGGACTTCCTTAAGATCGCCCACTATAGAGTAGTCGACTTTAACATTCTTGTTTATTTCAGCCGCATCAATATCTATCTGAATTATTTTTGCGTCCTTTGCAAATTTGAACGCATTGCCGGTCACTCTGTCAGAGAATCTGGCGCCGAGAGTAATGAGAAGGTCACACTGGCTCACGCCGAAATTTGAAGTCTTGGTGCCGTGCATTCCGACCATTCCGGTGTAATGCGGATCATGCTGGTCGAAAACGCCCTGTGCCATGAGAGTTTCACAAATGGGAGCATCAGCCTTCAAAACAAGTTCACGGACTTCTTTTTGTGCGCCTGAAATTATAGCGCCGCCTCCGGCATATATGAAAGGACGCTTTGAATTTTCAATATACTCTATGATTTTATCGATCTGATCTTCACTGGTATTATCCTTGCAGGATTGATGTAAAGGTTCAGCCGGTTCATAGTTGTATTTTGCTGCTGTTACATCTTTTGTAATATCAACTATAACGGGGCCTGGGCGTCCTGATGAAGCTATTTCAAAAGCCCTGCGGATAGTTTTGGCAAGAATACTGATATCCTTGACGATGTATCCGTGTTTTGTGATGGGCATGGTTATGCCGACTATATCGACTTCCTGAAATGTATCCTTTCCGAGAAGAGGCAGGTTTACATTGCAGGTGATGGCGACGAGCGGAACCGAGTCCATATATGCTGTAGCAATACCAGTCACCAGATTTGTGGCTCCGGGCCCGCTTGTAGCAAGGCAGACGCCTGTTTTGCCAGTCACTCTGGCATAGCCGTCAGCAGCATGTGCTGCACCCTGTTCGTGGCTTGTGAGTATGTGACGGATCCTGTCACTGCTCTTATATAGAGCATCATAGAGATTGAGTATTGTGCCGCCCGGATAACCGAAAACAGTATCAACACCCTGCTCTTCAAGACATTTTACAACTATATCTGCACCGGTAAGTTCCATAATCATTCATCCTTTGCTGCCTGTACATCTGTTATTTTGAATTAATCAGTTCCGGGAACCCTGAGTATAGCGCCACAGTTGCCGCTTGTCACCATCTGGCAGTATCTTGCAAGGTAACCAGTCGTGATCTTCGGCTGCCTCGGTTTCCATTCGCTCTTCCTGCGAGCCATTTCGTCGTCAGAGATCTCAAGTTCAAGTTTGTTGTTCGGAATATCGATGAAAATCTTATCTCCTTCTTCGACAAGCGCAATCGGCCCTCCGACTGCAGCTTCGGGCGAAACATGACCTATTGAAGCACCTCTTGAAGCACCTGAGAAACGACCATCTGTTATAAGTGCAACACTTGAGCCAAGTCCCATACCGGCAATAGCGGAAGTGGGGTTGAGCATCTCTCTCATTCCGGGGCCTCCTTTAGGCCCTTCATAGCGGATGACCACCACATCTCCTGCCTTTATCTTTCCGCCTGTAATTGCGGCGATAGCATCTTCTTCGCAGTCAAAAACGCGTGCGGGTCCTTCATGGACCATCATTTCAGGCACAACAGCGGAGCGCTTTACGATTCCGGTATCAGGAGCAAGATTGCCCTTGAGGACAGCGATGCCTCCATTTGGCATATAAGCGTTATCTATAGTACGGATGACTTCAGGATCATGATTTACTGAATCGGCGATATTCTCTCCAACAGTTTTGCCTGTTGCAGTGATCAGGTCGGTCTTAATCAGACCGGCATCAGCAAGTTCTTTCATGATCTCATATATGCCGCCAGCTTCATTGAGCTCATCCATGTAATGAGGGCCTGCCGGAGCGAGGTGGCAGATATTTGGTGTATGATCAGAGACCTCATTTGCTATCTCCATATTGATCTCAACACCTGCTTCATGAGCTATTGCGGGAAGATGAAGCATTGTATTTGTGGAACAGCCGATTGCCATGTCCACAGTGAGCGCATTCATAAAGGCGTCTTTTGTCATGATATCGCGGGGCTTAATATCTTTTTCTACAAGTTCCATGATCTTGTTGCCGGCATGTTTTGCCAGACGGATCCTTGCTGAGTAAACAGCAGGAATTGTTCCGTTTCCGCGAAGCCCCATACCGATTGCCTCGGTGAGGCAGTTCATAGAATTTGCTGTATACATTCCGGAGCATGAACCGCAGGTAGGGCATACATTCTCTTCAAAGTTCCGGAGCGCTTCCGCGTCTATCTTGCCGGCATCATACTCTCCTACTGCCTCGAACATGGAAGAAAGGCTTCTCTTCCTGCCGTTTACGTGACCGGGGAGCATAGGACCGCCTGAAACAAAGACAGTCGGGATATTGACACGAGCCGCAGCCATAAGTAGGCCTGGAACGTTCTTATCACAGTTTGGAATCATTACCATACCATCGAAAGCGTGCGCTTTGGCGAGGCACTCTGTTGAGTCGGCAATCAGTTCTCTTGTAACGAGGGAGTATTTCATTCCGATATGTCCCATCGCTATGCCGTCGCAGACAGCTATGGCCGGAACTATAACAGGCATTCCACCTGCTTCTGCCACACCGAGTTTTACAGCTTCGGCGATCTTGTCGAGGTTTATATGACCCGGAATAATCTCTGACTGAGAACAGACAATACCGATCAGAGGTTTTGCCATTTCTTCTTCAGTAAATCCGAGTGCATTGAAAAGACTTCTGTGCGGTGCCTGCTGGACACCCTTCTTTACTCTGTCACTTATCATAATTGAACCTCCTTGCATGAGCATTATTTAATCCTTGCGGCTACTGCATCTCCCATTTCCGAGCAACTCACCGGTTTCATTGAAGCAGCTTTTTCTTTATCTGCGGGCATAATATCTGTTGTCCTTATTCCATCGCTTAAAGTCTTTCTTACGGCTTCTTCTATCGCATCAGCTTCCTTTATCATATCGAATGAGTATCTGAGCATCATTGAAGCCGACAAAATGGTCGCAAGCGGATTTGCAATGTTCTTGCCTGCAATATCCGGTGCTGACCCGTGACTTGGTTCATACAGACCAAAACTTGTTTCGCACAGTGAAGCTGAGGGAAGCATTCCTATAGAACCTGTTATCATACTGGCTTCATCAGACAGAATGTCACCGAACATATTCTCTGTCAATATCACGTCGAACTGTTCAGGATCACGCACGAGCTGCATGGCACAGTTGTCGACGAGCATATTATCGAGGCTTACTTCCGGATATTCTTCTGAGACTTCTTTTGTTATCTTTCTCCAGAGTCTTGACGTATCAAGGACATTCGCCTTATCTACAGAAGTGACTTTCTTCCTGCGCTTCATCGCGACATCAAAAGCAGTTCTTGCAATGCGGCGAATCTCGTTTTCATTGTATACATCTGTATCTGTCGCAGTGAGTATACCGTTTACTTCTTCGGTGTGGCGTGCTCCGAAATACAGACCGCCTGTCAGTTCTCTGACCATTATAAGATCGAACTTTCTCGGCTCGCCATTCTTCTCTGCGAGCGGGCACGACTCAGAAAGTTCACTGTAAAGGTATGCGGGACGAAGATTCGCGTAAAGGCCCAGTGCCTTTCGGATCTTCAACAGACCTGCTTCGGGCCTCTTCTCAGGTGGAAGCTTATACCAGGGCGATGTTGTCGTATTTCCGCCGATGGATCCCTGAAGGACAGCATCACACTTTCTGGCGGTATCAATTGCCTCATCTGTGAGTGGTACACCATATTTATCTATAGAGCAACCGCCCATAAGAACATCCTGGTAAACAGCGCTGTTCCCTGATCCGGCAAGTACAGTGTCGAGGACTTTTGAGGCCTCTGCAACTATCTCCGGACCTATACCGTCACCACTTATTCTACAGATCTTAATAGTCATATGATTTCCTTTCGATGCTCTTATGTTTTTAAAAAGGGAGGCTTTTCAGCCTCCCTGATATTCAGGATCTTCGGATACTATTTTTTGACCTTATCCTTCTTGTCTTCAACGGCAGGTGTGTCAGCGGCCTTTACTGCATCCTCAGGCTTCTCAATCTGAACGATGGCAGCTTTCTGCATGGGAATGCGGCAATTCTTGTTGCTGCCGAATTCCACAATAACTGTATCATCATTGATGTCGATAACCTGACCATAAAAACCCGAACTTGTAAGTACGCTGTCACCGATCTCAAGGCTTGACAGAAGCGCATCTTTCTGTTTCTGTTCCTTTTTCTGAGGACGGATAAGGAAGAAATAGAAGAAAGCGACAATAATGACGATATAGATGATAGAGATCATCCCCATACTTCCGCTTCCGGAAGATGTAGAAGATGAAGCAGTAAGCATTAGTCCTAAATTCATAATGTGTTACCTGACCTTTCATATGTTATGTTAATTTTTTGTCGATGCCAATATAATACAACAACCATGCGGTTGTTTACAAGAACAAGTTCTATGTTGCATCGTAATCAGCATCTCTTAGTTCTTTGAGTTTGTTTTTCCTGAATTCGGCAAAACATCCTCTGTCGAGGGCTTCTCTTATCTGTCGCATGAGATCATTGTAGAAATAAAGATTGTGCATCACGCAGAACCTCAATCCAAGAGCCTCGTCCGCCTTTAGAAGATGCCGGATATAGCCTCTTGAATACCCTTCCCTGCAGACAGGACATCCGCAGCCTTCTTCAATCGGTCTTGTATCAGTCTCGTACTTTGCATTCCTTATATGAAGTGTTCCGTGATTGGTATAAAGATTTCCGTGGCGTCCGTTCCTGCTCGGATACACACAATCGAAGAAATCTATGCCTCTGTACACACCCTCAATTATGTTCTCAGGTGTGCCTACACCCATAAGATATGTGGGTTTGTTCTGCGGAAGGTAAGGCGTTGTGTCCTCAATTACAGAGTACATTTCCTCCGCACTCTCACCAACAGCAAGTCCTCCGATAGCGTAACCGTCAAGATCAAGATCAGCTATTTCTTTGGCCTGCTTAATTCTTATATCATGGAATATGGCGCCCTGATTGATGCCAAAAAGCAGCTGATCCTTATTTATTGTCCCTTCAAGACCATTCAGGCGCTTCATTTCTTCCTTGCATCGGATCAGCCATCTTGTGGTGCGCGCGACAGACTTTTCGACATATTCGCGTTCCGAAAGAGCGTTAGGGCACTCATCGAAAGCCATAGCAATGGTAGACCCGAGATTGGACTGGATCTGCATGCTCTGTTCAGGCCCGATAAAAAGCTTTCTTCCGTCAATATGAGAATTGAAATAGACGCCCTCTTCCTTGATTTTGCGAAGATCCGCGAGAGAGAACACCTGAAATCCCCCGGAGTCGGTGAGAATGGGATGGCTCCAGTGAGTCATTTTGTGAAGACCGCCCAGTTTATTAACTACTTCATCTCCGGGACGGACATGAAGGTGATATGTATTGCATAACATTACCTGGGTCTTTATCGATTCAAGGTCGCGAGCCGAGAGGCCGCCCTTAATTGCCGCACATGTGGCGACATTCATGAAAACAGGAGTTTCGATAACGCCGTGCACTGTTGTAAATCTGCCGCGTTTTGCCTGTCCTTCCGTCTTTATCAGTTCATATTCAGCCATGGGACCTCATATCCTTATTAAAGTGTTTTTTTGTAAAACCTGACAATGTTTTCCGATTTAGCGCTCATACCGGTCATCATTGAGTCAAGTACTGTCAGCGCACACATGCATTCGACAACAACTACCGCTCTCGGAACTATGACAGGGTCATGTCTGCCCTTTATGGTCAGCTTTCTCTCCTGCCTGTTTTCGTCAACGGTATCCTGCTCCTGAAAGATTGACGGAGTCGGCTTTATTGAGCAACCGATAACTATATCATTTCCGTCTGAAATGCCTCCGAGTATTCCGCCGCAATGATTTGTCTTTGTGGTGACAACGCCGTCTTCATTGATCATAAAAGCATCATTATTTACAGAGCCTTTTGCGGTCTCGACAAGACTTCCGTCTCCGATGGAAACGTCTTTGACCGCACCGATCGACATAAGTGCCATAGCAAGCCTTGCATCAAGCTTATCGAAGACCGGATCGCCGATCCCTGCCGGGAGACCTTTGATCACGCATTCTATGGATCCGCCTGTAGAATCCTTTTCAGCCATACATTTGCTTATGAATTCGACTGCCTGTTTATCGGCATTTGCGTCAGGCATCGCTGTCTGAGTAGTATAAATGAGCTGCCTGTCAAAACAAGTGCGGTCGATCATTACAGGACCTATCGAGCGGGTGTATGCCATTATATCAATTCCCATGGAGCATAGGAATTTATGAGCTATAGCTCCTGCAGCAACACGGGCTGCCGTCTCACGGCCAGATGACCTGCCGCCTCCTCTGTAATCGCGAATG
>JAQWCI010000197.1 GCA_028706005.1 Lachnospiraceae bacterium | reverse complement strand
GATTGTTGGCAAGCCAGATGATTATGTCAAAAAAAGGAATAACAGATAAGGCCTGTGAGGAACTTATTATTTCTACACTGACCACATTCCCAGGAACTAGCCGTAGCCGAATAGCAGATTTAATATCGGATTATCTTCCGTCATTTATGGATGAAACACAAAAGAATAAAAAGCTATCCAATCTTCTTCAGCAAATGAAGAATGTTAATCGAATATATGCAAGTGGAACTGGTAAAGGGGCGCGTTGGTATATAAAATAGAATTTAATTTGGCAAACATTTGGCCAGCTCTAGCAAATAAAAGGCCATAATTCCACAAAAATTCCAATTAAGTGGAACGAATACGACTTTATGAAAACAATGGAGTTCCGCGCATCAGAGCACATGAAAGAGCACAAAAAGTATAAAATGACCTTTCAACTCATAGCGGAAGGCCGGGGGCCGAATCCCAGCCCAAACACTTCAGAAAGCCCTATTTTACGGCATTTGCCGCGAAGTGGGGCTTTTGTGTTATAAGAGAGAGCAATGACTGGCAGAAATCGCACATAAAAAAGACTGTAAAAGACGTTTCGTGAAATCCTATGTAGGTTTCGTGCGTAAACAGTAATGAATAATTACAGAAGAATATCTGAATTGGGATAATAATACTCAGTATCGTCCATGGGACTTTTCCTTATACTTGGATACAAGTTCGTGGATTGCCTTTTCTTGATCTTTGTTATTCATTTTATGAAATGCATCCAGTTCTTTGATTTCATTTGCGTCGAGATCCATATTCTCCATGGCCATTGATGCAGCTACATTGCTGACGACATACTCTTTTGGGAGTGAAATGTCAAAAGGGACACGTTTTTGTAGAATAATCTGTTTAATTGTCATATTGAGAACAGCAGATAGATTTGTTCCCAGCGCTTCAAGAATTGCACTGGCCTCCTTTTTATCTTTTTCGTCAGTCCTTATTTGAATAAAAGTGCTTGTCATAATTCATTTCCTCCGGATAAGAGTATTATACAACAATGTTATGACAATGTCACAACGACTGCAAGCAAATTTTCCGAATCCACTTATAGCGAAGCAATTGAAGGCGGCGAAGATGAATGGCCATGCGATTGCGATTGCAGGAATAAATGTCAAATCCTGGCGACAGATAAACAACATAAATGTCAGAAAGAACCATAAACAAAGCAATTGCTGCGCATTTTCACCAGATAATGTAATATAATGCAATTATGAGGTGAAAATATGATAAAGACCACAGATATGATTCTGGATGAATTATCGGAATACAGTGCGCCGGCAAATAAGCTAATTCGTATGGTAAAAGCAGGCACATATATACCTATTGTGCGCGGTCTGTATGAGACAGATCCGTCAGTTCCCGGATGTTATCTGGCCGGAAGTATATATGGACCGTCTTATCTTTCTTTTGAATTTGCACTCAGCAGGTATGGCCTTATACCGGAAGCAGTGTACACTTTTACATCTGCCACATACGATAAGAAAAAGAAGAAGGAATACCATAATGCTTTTGGAACATATACATACCGTGACATTCCGCCTGGTGCATATCCGGCAGGGGTGCTGATCCTGACTGAAGGGAAGTATGCATACCAGATTGCTAGTGCAGAAAAAGCCTTTTGTGATCAATTGTATAAAATGCCGCCAGTTCATAATCTGGGTGATCTGAGGGACATGATATTTGAAGATATTCGTATGGATGAAGAAGAGGTGGCATCTTTAGACAAACAGATGATCGACAGGATTGCACCGCTGTATAAGTGCAGCAACCTTAAACTTGTCTCAAGGCTGATGAGGAAAATGTCATGAACGACATGCTGGAACAGATGTTGCTGTTTTATTCAGATAGTCAGGCAGGAGGAATAGCTGATTCTGAGAAAATCAAGATCAAGTTTGAAATTGACACCAATCCTCCGGCATTCGCAACATATGAGAACAGATATCAGTTGTTGCCTTCACCCTATGCAATAAGGCTTTATGATTCACATTCTCTGTTTGCGGGAAAAATCCATGCGGTCATATGTCGCACATGGAAGGACAGGATCAAAGGACGAGATTTGTATCTGATGAAAGGGATCAAAGTCAATGTTCCGCATCTGAGATCCAGACTTATTCAATCGGAGTTTATAGGAGAAGAGGCGCCGTGTTCTGTCAGTGATATAAAAGTAATGCTTCACGAACGTTTTGCGGAAATTGACTTTTTACAGGCGAAAAAGGATGTTGAACCATTTATCAAGGATCATGCGGTGCTAAATGTATGGAACCGTGATTTCTTTGATCAGATTACGGATAAGCTTGAGGCGGCAGACTGAGGTGCTTGTTCTGAACCGTTGGTGCCTGACACCAAAAATTTGAACTCCTGAAAGATCCTGAGACCGGCACCTGGGCTCCCGTCACTGTAAAGCTCATAACCAACAATACAACAGGAGCAAAAATCATCATCAAATGGAGCAAGTTGCCTGACAGGAGAATAAACGTGGATTCGTACCCATCAAGAGCTGTATTAGAGGGTGTTATAAATGCAGTGGCCCACCGGGATTATCACCTTGATGGGACACAGATCCATCTGCCTTTTTTGCGGGAGCCTTCATGCATGAGTTTACCTTCGCCCTTAAGTTTTGACATGATCCGCAGGATCTGACGTTGTGATAATCCGATTAGTTCTGCAATATCGTTGCTCGACATTTCAGGATCATCTTCCAGGAGGTGGAGTATTCTGTCTTCAGTACTTTGCGGAGCAGTGTTGCGGTAACGGGTTTTTGTGGCGGTATCTTTGTTTTGAACGGTGACGATCTCACTTAGAATATCACGTATCATGGTCAGCATGAATTCAACGAATACAGTCGATTCACCGCTTGAATACGCCTGTTGCAGGGCGTCATAGTATTCTTGCTGATGTTCGTGTATCATATTTTCAATCGGCACCCAGGCAAAGAACGGTTTCCACTTCGAAAGGATCAGAGTGTGCCAGAGCCTTCCGGTGCGGCCGTTCCCATCCTGAAAAGGATGAATGAATTCGAATTCGTAATGAAAGATACAGGATTTTATCAGGGGATGTATTCCTGAGTTTTTCATCCAAATGAAAAGCTCTTTTATGAGATCAGGTACAAGTTTTGCCGGTGTTCCGGCATGGATCATCTGGTCTCCGGCAAATACGCCAACGTTACCGCTTCGAAATGTGCCGCTCTCCTTCACAAGTTCAGCGGTCATCCATTTATGGGCTTTAAGGAGATCTCTTACGGAGTAAGGATCCAGTTCATTCAGGTGATCATATGCCTGATAAGCGTTCTGCACTTCACGGATGTCTTCAGGCGGACCGATTATATGCCGGCCGTTGATAACATCAGTTACCTGCTCCAAGGACAGAGTATTCTGCTCGATAGCAAGCGAGGAGTAGATCGTCCGTATGCGGTTTTCTCTGCGGAGTTCAGGATGCTTTGACAGATTCTCATGGGACCCTATCTGACCCGCGTAATCGGCAATCTCGATTACAAGATTTGTCATAGTGTTCGTTTGATGAAAAGGCGGTTCATATTGATTCTCCAATCGCATACCTCCACTTGTTTATTATGACACTTATTATGACATTTATTATGACATTGTTCAATCCAATATTCTGAGGATGGGTACACTTTTAGTGAAGCAATAGAGACTTCGTATCAGGCACCGTTAACACGACCCATAAATCAGTGTTC